>MWBB01000098.1 GCA_002068835.1 Acidobacteria bacterium ADurb.Bin340
CGGGTTCGGGCCGGTGGGTCACGGTGCCGCCATTGGCGGTGACCAGGATTTCCAGGGCGGCCCGCAGGAGCTGGGCGGTGCCGGGCTTCAGGCACCGTCCGGGCCGGTGGAGCCCCAGATCCACGGCAGGCAGGGGCCTGGGCGGCGGAAGCACCAGGGGCGGCGGGGCCGGGATCCGCAGCGGGGCCGGGGCTTCCACCCTCATCTCGGCGGGGGGCGGCGGCGGGATCGGTGGGGGCGCCGACGGAAGCAGGAACATGGTTCCAGCATGGCCCTGACCGGTCTGGGGGCAAGGCCCGGATCAGCAGGTCTCGTACTTCCAGTTCCGGGCTTTGCCCTCCGCCAGCCAGGCCACGGCCTGTTCGATGCGCCGCTGGCGGGTGTCCGGGCGCTTGGCCTCCAGGATCCAGTCCACGTAGTCCCGCTGCTTGCCGGGCGGGAACCCTTCGAAGGTGGCCCGGGCCGCGGGGTTGCCCGCGAGGGCGGCCCGGAGATCCTCCGGCGGGGCCACGGGGGGCTTGGGGGCGGCCTTCCCGGCGCCCGTGGGGGCGCCGGATTCGATGAGGGCCATGGCGGCCTTCACCGGGGCCCCGAAGGCCTTCCGCGAGGGCAGGTCCTTCGGGGTGGTGAGGCGCCCGAACTGGCCCAGGGCTTCCTGGGTGGCCGTCTCCATCACTTGGGTCCCGTGCCAGAGGTTGAAGGCCACGTGGCCCTTGAAGGCGGCCATCACGGCCAGGAGTTTGCCACGGTAGGTGAAGGCCGGGGCCTTCCACTTGAGGGTTTCCTCCGCTTCGGGGCAGACAGCGTGGATCCGGGCTCGCAACTCCGCCAGGATGGGCCGCGCGAAGGGCGCCGCCTGGGCCAGGTAGGCGTCGATGCGGGGATCCGGCGTGGGCATGGGAACCTCCGGCTACGTCTTCTGCTTGGTGCGCCCCTTGGCTGCGGGCCGGGCCTGGTGGGCCAGGTAACGGTCTGCCAGGGCAATGTTGGTTTTGAGGTTCTCCGTGAGGGCGGCATCGGCCTTCCCGGTGGCCAGGGCCGCCGCGAGGTCCGCCCGGCCTTCGGCATACTGCTGCAGGCCGAAGCGGGCCCGTCCCCGGTTGTAGAGAGCCTCCAGCAGCCCCGGCTCCAGGGCCAGGGCCTGGTCCGCCGCGGCCACCGCCTCGGTGTAGGCCTTCCGCTCCACCCGGCAGCAGGCCAGGTTGGACCAGGCCATGGCCGTGTGGCCCGGCAGCTTCACGGCTTCCTCCAGCAGGGCCTCGGCTTCCGGGAAGCGGAGCAGCTTGGCCAGAGCATCGCCCCGGAGGGACTTGCCAAGGCCGGGGTTGTGCTGGGCCACGCGGGAACCCAGATCCATCAGATCGCCCCAGGCACCGAGGGCCACGGCCTCGTTGCAGGCCAGGGACAGGGCCGCAAGGTCGCCCTGGTCCGCCAGTTCCAGGAAGGAGGCCAGGGCCTCTTCATGGCGGCCGGCCCCTGAAAGGAGCTTGCTGCGAACGTATTGAACAGCGTTGGCTTCGGGCGTCTGCTTCGCGGCCTTCAGTTGGGGCAGCGCCGCGTTGCAGATCTCGAGGGCCCGGTCCGTTCGGCCCGCCTTGCTGAGGGCTTCAAGCCAGGTGAAGAGAAACTGACCCCGTGTCTTGGGATCCTGGCGCTCCATCAGGTCTGCCAACCCTTCCCAATCCTTGGCGTGCTTGAGGGCATCGGCCTGGGTCCGCAGGGGGGCGAAGGGTTCCGTCACCTGCTGGATGGCGATCTCCTGGGCCCCGAGGGGCCCCAGGAACAGCAGGGCGAGGGCCGCCGCGCGCATCAGGACCTCCGGCGGGTACGCGGGGCCGGGGCCTTGGGCTTCCGGGCGGGAGCCTTGGCCTTGCGAACCGGCGTCTTCGCGGACTTGGCAGCCTTCTTCTCGGGGCACATCCACTTGGTGAGGGCCAGCTCGAAGACCTCCTCCACGTGCTTCACGGGATGGAAGCGGAGCTTCCTGCGCACCTCGGGGCCGATCTCGTCCAGGTCCTTGAGGTTCTGCTCGGGGATCACGATGTCCTTGATGCCCACGCGCAGGGCCGCCAGGGCCTTCTCCTTCAGTCCGCCGATGGCCAGGGCCTCGCCCCGCAGGTCGATCTCGCCGGTCATGGCCACCGTGTTCTTCACGGGGATGCCCTTGAGGATCGAGAGCAGGGCCGTGGCCATGGCCAGGCCTGCGCTGGGGCCGTCCTTGGGGATGGCGCCTTCGGGGAAGTGGATGTGGATGTCCTGCTTCTGGAAGACCTCGGGCTCGATGCAGAAGGCTTCGCAGCGGCTGCGGATGTAGCTGAGGGCCGCCTGGGCGCTCTCCTTCATCACATCGCCCAGCTGGCCCGTGAGGATCAGGCCGCCCTTCCCGGGCATCTTGAGGGCTTCCACGAAGAGCACGTCGCCGCCCGTGGAGGTCCAGGCCAGGCCCGTCACCACACCCACCCGGGGCGCCTTGAGGCGCTCGTCCTGCAGCAGCTTGCGGGGCCCCAGCAGCTCGTGGAGGTTGGCGTCCGTCATCGTGAATCGGCCGTCCTGGATCTCCTCCGCCACGCGGCGGGCGATCTTGCGGCACACGGAGCCGATCTCGCGCTCCAGCTGCCGCACGCCGGATTCCCGCGTGTAGCCCTGGATCAGCGCCTTCAGCCCCGATTCGCTGAAGCGCACCTGGGCATCGGAGATGCCGTTGCGCTCAAGCTGGCGCGGGATGAGGTGGCGCCGGGCGATGCCCAGCTTCTCCTCCAGCGTGTAGCTGTGCAGGTGGATGATCTCCATGCGGTCCTTGAAGGCGGGATGGATGGGATCCAGCTCGTTGGCGTTGGCCAGGAAGAGGCACTGGCTCAGGTCGATGGGCACGTTCATGTAGTTGTCGCGGAAGGTGTGGTTCTGCTCGGGATCCAGCACCTCCAGCAGGGCCGCGCTCGGATCGCCGCGCATGTCCCGCCCGATCTTGTCCACCTCGTCGAGCATGATCACGGGGTTCATGCTCTTCACCTGGTGCAGGGCCTGCACGATGCGGCCGGGCATGGCGCCCACGTAGGTGCGCCGGTGGCCCCGGATCTCGCTCTCGTCGTGCACGCCGCCCAGGGCGATGCGGGCGAACTTCCGGTCCAGGGCGCGAGCCACACTGCGGCCCAGGCTCGTCTTGCCCGTGCCCGGAGGGCCCACGAAGCAGAGGATGGTGCCCTTCTGGTCGGGCTTCAGCTTGCGCACCGCCAGGAACTCCATGAGGCGGTCCTTGATCTTCTCCAGGCCGAAGTGGTCCTCCTCCAGCACGCCCTTGCCCCGCTTCAGGTCCAGGTTGTCCTCGGTGGCCACGCCCCAGGGCATCTCCGTCATCCACTCCAGGTAGGTGCGGGTCACGGCGGTTTCGCTGCTGTCGGGATGCATGCGCTCGAGCTTCTTGAGGTTGCGGTCGATCTCCGTCATCACCTCTTCGGGCACCGTGAGCGTGGCCAGCTTGGCGCGGAAGCCCTGGATCTCCTCCGCCAGCTCGTTGCCTTCGCCCAGCTCGTTCTGGATGGCCTTGAGCTGCTGGCGCAGGTAGTACTCCCGCTGGCCCTTGTCCATCTCGCCGCGGGCCTCCATGGTGATCTTCTGCTGCAGCTCCAGCAGTTCGATCTCCCGCAGCAGCAGCTCGTTCACCCGCTTCAGGCGGGCGATGGGATCCACGATCTGCAGCACTTCCTGGAGCTGGGGCGCCTTCAGGTCCAGGTTGGAGGCCACCAGGTCCGCCAGGCGGCCTGCGGCGTCCAGGTTGGCGGCAATGACGAGCACTTCCTGGCTCAGGTTCTTGCCCAGGGCCACGGCCTTTTCCAGGGTCTGCTTCACGGAGCGCAGCAGCGCGTCCAGCTCGATGCCGGTGGTGTGCTCGGGCTCGTTGAGCAGTTCCACCTTGGCCTTGAAGAGGGCTTCGTGTTCGGTGAAGTATTCCACCCGCACCCGCTGGAGGCCCTGCACCAGGGCCCGGATGCGGCCATCCGGCAGCTTGAGCACGCGCATGATGAGGGCTGCGGTGCCCACGGTGTGCAGGTCCTCGGGCTTGGGATCATCCAGCTCCATCTGCCGCTGGGTGAGCAGCAGGATCATGCGGTTCTCCACCAGGGCCGTGTCCACGGCGCGGATGGATTTCTCCCGGCTCACGGACAGCGGCAGGATCACGTACGGATAGACCACCACATCCCGCAGGGGCAGGACCGGCAGGACCTCCGGGATCTTGGGGCTTTCCTCCAGCATCGGAGTGGCTTGCACGTCGTCGGTCACGGACGGACCTCCTTCAGGGTTCGAGTGTACCGCGCCCTCCGCTGCCGGCCTGGGGAGAAGCCCGTCAATGCTTGCGGCGCTTCGGGCTCAGCCGGGCCGGGGCGAGGCCCGGGAAGAGGGGCGTGGGCGCGGGGGGCACCGGCTCCGCAGGGGGTTCCGGCGGGCGAGGAGCCGCGGCAGGACGGCTGGGAACGGGGTTTCCCTGCCCCACCAGGCCCTCCAGATGTCGCACGAAGTCGTGGAGATCGCGGAACTCGCGGTACACCGAGGCGAAACGCACGTAGGCCACGCTGTCGAGCCCCTTCAGCGCATCCATCACCAGCTCGCCCAGGTCGCGGCTGGGGATCTCCTTGTCCGTGCGCTCCAGCAGCTTGGCCTGGATGTCGCCGGCAGCTTCTTCGAGCTGGGCCAGCGTCACGGGCCGCTTCTGGCAGGCGGCGCTCATGCCCTTCAGCAGCTTGGCCCGGTCGAAGGGCTCCCGGCGGCCATCCTTCTTCACGATGAGCACGGGCGTTTCCTCCACCCGTTCGTAGCTGGTGAAGCGCCGCCCGCAGGCCAGGCATTCGCGCCGCCGCCGCACAGCATCGCCCTCCCGGCTTTCGCGGGAGTCCACCACCTTGTCCTCGAGGTGGCCACAGAAGGGGCATCGCATGGGTCCAGCTTACGATGAGGTCTTCACCCGGTCCCGGCCTTCCCGCTTGGCGGCGTACAGGGCTTCGTCCGCCGCCGGGACCAGCCGCTCCACCTCCCGGTGGGCGGGGAAATCCGCCACGCCTGCGCTGAAGGTGCAGCGGATGGTGGCGCCGCCGAAGACGAAATCGAGTTCCCGGAAGCTCTGCCGGATGTCGTCCAGGATCCGCTGGGCCGCCTCGGCGGTGGCGCCCGGCAGCACCACCGCGAACTCCTCGCCCCCGTAGCGGCCCACCAGATCCGTTTTGCGCAGCCGCTGCTGCAGCATGTGGGAGAGGGCCCGCAGCACCCGGTCCCCGGCGGCGTGGCCGTGGGTGTCGTTCACGGCCTTGAAGTGGTCCAGGTCCAGCATGGCCACGGCCAGGGAGGCGCCGCTTCGCTCGGCCCGGGCCAGTTCGGCCCCCAGGCGGTCCAGGATGGCGCTGTGGTTCAGCAGGCCCGTGAGGCTGTCGCGCACCATGTGGCTGCGCAGCACCCGCCCCCGCTGGGCCCGGGTGGCCACGATGGAGGCCAGATGGCCCGGATCCACGGGCTTCACCAGGAAATCGTCCCCGCCCAGGCGCAGCGCCTCCAGTTGCAGGTTCCGCTCCCGCTCCTGGCTGAGGAACACGATGGGGATGCCCACGAAGGCTTCCTGCTGCCGGATGGCCGCCGCCAGCTCCACCCCGGTGCAGCCGGGCATGTAGAGGTCCATGAGCACCAGGTCCGGGCGCAGGTCCACCAGGGGCTGGAGGATGCCCAGGGGATCGTGGAGCTCCTCCACCCGCATGCCGGCACCCTGCAGCACGGCGGCGTGGTGGGCCGCCTGGAGGGGATCGTCCTCCACCACCAGCACGGTGTAGGGCTGGGCGGGTCCCCGGTGGGCGTGGGCCTCCACCGCCTCCACCAGGGCCAGCAGGTCCGGGGGCTTGGGCAGGTAGGCTCGGGCGCCCGCCCGCACGGCCTGCAGGCGCGAAGGCAGATCCGGCCAATCCGAAAGGAGGATCAGGGGCACCGGCGGCTCGCCGGGCACCTGAAGGGTCTGGAGGCTGCCCTCCCTGTGATCCGGGAAGGCGTCATCGTCCACCACCGCCAGCGGGGGGCGGACTTCCGCCAGCGCCGCGGCCAACTGGTCCCGGTCCGAGAACACCCGGGTGGGAAAGCCGAAGGAACCCAGATGCAGCACCCATTCGGGAGAGGTGCCTGCCGGGGCCAGCAGGAAGAGGTCCGGCACCTCGGGCCGACGTGGGCCCGAGCTGACGGCTTCGGACGTGGGGGCCAGCGGAGCCCCCATGCAGGCGGCCGCCTCCACCCGCTGCAGCTCCGAGCCCAGCTCCTGGCGGAGATCCCCGGACAGGACGCCTCCTTCCAGGCCGGTGGCCTGGACCTTGAGCTCGAAGGCCCGACAGGCCTCTCCCAGGCTGCCCAGGCCGAAGGTTCCGGCGGCCCCCGCCAAACGGTGGGCCAACTGATGGAGGGTCTGGAGGCGCGTTTCGTCGCCGAGGGCGGGATCCTCCCAGGTCTGGCGCAGTTCCGCGATGCGGATGGGCACATCCCGGGCAAAGGCCTCCTGGAGGGCCTTCAGGGCGTCGGGGAAGGTGTCAGCCATGGAGCCGCTCCCAGAGAGCCCGGAGCTGACCGGGCAGGGCCATGGGGTCGAAAGGCTTGGGCAGCACGTCCGCCGCTCCCAGATCCCGGTAGTGGGCCACTTCCTGGGGCTGCACCTTGGCCGTCATGAAGAGCGCGGGCACCCCCGCCAGGGCCGGCTTGGCTCGGAGGGCCGCCAGGGTGGCCGGGCCGTCCATGCCCGGCATCATCACATCGAGCAGCAGCAGGTCCGGGGCGAAGGCTTCCGCCTGGGCCAGGGCTTCTTCGCCCGAGGCGCAGAGGGCTACCGTGAAGCTCCCCACCGCCGTGAGGCTCAGGTGGGCCACGGCGCGGATGTCGGGATCGTCCTCCACCATCAGGATGCGGGTCAGCGGAACCGTCATGGGGTCTCCAGGCTGCGGGGGAACCCGGCGCGGAACAGGGTCCGGCAAGGGGCGGATTCGAAGGACACCTGCCCGCCCATGCCTTCGGCAAGGCTCTTGGCGATGCTCAGGCCCAGGCCCGTGCCGCCCTGGATGCGGGTGGTGCCGCCTTCGGCCTGGGCGAATTTCTGGAAGATCCGGCTGCGGAAGGCCTCCGGGATGCCGGGGCCGTGGTCCTCCACCTCCAGCCAGGCCCAGCCTTCATCCCCGCGCAGCCGCAGCACCACGGTGCCTTCCGCCGGGCTGTACCTGATGGCGTTGCTGATGAAATTGGCTGCCACCTGCTGGAGCCGGTCGCCATCCACGGCGGCCAGCAGCGGTTCGCCCGGCGGCTCCATGCGCAGGTGAACCCCCCGGGCCACTGCGAAGGGCTGGATGGCCTGGAAGGCCAGGGCCGCGGCCGCGGTGAGGTCCTGCACCCGCAGATCGAAGCTCATGCGGCCCGCCTCCACCTTCTGCAGGTCCAGGAGGTCGTTCACCAGCCGCCCCAGCCGGTCCGCGTTCTGATGGGCGATGCGGAGCATCTCTGCCTGGGGCGGGAGCACTGCACCGGCGGCGCCCCCCAGGAGAAGCCCCAGGGCTCCCTGGATGGCCGTGAGGGGTGTGCGCAGTTCGTGGCTCACCACGGACAGGAATTCATCCTTCAGGCGCTCGGACTCCTTCCGGGCTGTGATGTCCGCCTGCAGCCCCATGAAGCCGGTGAGCTTTCCCGACTCGTCCCGCAGGGGCTGCACTTCGATGGCGTTCCAGTAGGGCCTTCCGCCCACCGTTGTTTCGGCGCTCCTGGCGCCCCGCCCGAAGCTGCACTTCGATGGCGTTCCAGTAGGGCCTTCCGCCCTTGTGGTAGTTGAGAACCTCTTCCCGGAAGCTTTCCTGGCGGGCCACCGCCCGGGCCATGCGGGCCACCGTGGCGCTGTTCGTATCCGGACCCTGGAGGATCTTCCCGGGCTTCTGGCCGCGGACCTCCTCCAGCGTGTAGCCCGAGATGCGGGTGAAGCCCTCGTTCACCCAGATCACCTTGCCCTCCGCGTCCGAAAGCACCACGCCGTTGTCCGTGCGGCGCACCACCTCCGCCAGCAGGCGATGTTCCTCCTCCAGGCGCCGCCGCTCCGTGAGATCCCGGGCCACGCCGACCAGGCGGACGATGCAGCCCTCCTCGTCGGTCACGGGCACCAGTTCGGTATTCCAGTGCCGGAGGCCCCCGGGCAGGTCCAGGCTTTCCTCGTAGTGAATGGGATGGCCCGCGGTCACGGCCTCCTGGTAGCGGGCCTCCACGGCGGCGGCGAGTCCAGCAGACAGCACCTCCCGGGGCCGTTTCCCCCTCAGCGCCCCCTCGGGCAGACCCGTGAGCTGCTGGTGGGCGGGGTTCGTATCCCCGAACACGAAGGAGCCATCCGCCTGCACCTCCACCCAGAACAGGGCGTCCCCCGTGTGGTTGAACAAGCCCTGGTACCGGGCCTGGACCTCGCCCAGGGAGTGGAGCAGTTGCGTTTCCGCCTGGCTGGTCAGGAGTTCCCGCTCCACCCATGCCGCCAGGCCCCGGAGGTCCGCCTGATCTTCGGGGCCGAAGGCCCGGGGGGCGCCGTCCACCAGGCACAGGGTTCCCACGGGCTGGCCCTCGGGGCTGTGCAGGGGAACCGCTGCATAGAACCCGACCTGCAACGGCCCCGCCACCGCCGGATGCTCCGCGAAACGGGCGTCCGAGCGGGTGTCCTCCA
>MWBB01000099.1 GCA_002068835.1 Acidobacteria bacterium ADurb.Bin340
GCCCTGCTAGAGGCGGGCCGCGAGGCCCAGGTTCTGGCGCATCTGGGCCAGCCCACGGATCATCCCTACGCCCTGGGCCATCCCGAAGGCTTCTACCTGAAGGGGCTGCTGCTCCGGCTTTCCTGAAGGAGCTCAGGCGCCGAGGGTCTCCTCCACCGCCTGGCGGAAGGCTTCAGCGTGGACGAAGGCCGCCTCGGCCTGCTCCCGGGTGGTGATGTCTTCCGGATCATCGATGGCCGCGGCCCCCTGGGTGAGGGTGCGCAGGGGATCCCGGAACCGCTCCCAGTCCGGATGATCCTCCAGGCAGAGTTCCAGCAGCACCACCAGGTGGGAGGTGTACGGGAAGGCCACTTCGGCCGCCGAGAGCCGGGCCCGCAGGCAGGCCAGGGCGGCCAACTGGGCATGGAGGCACACGGCCGCCGGATGGGGCGCTTCGGGGACAGCCAGCTCCCGCCGTGCAGTGGCGAGGTGCGCGTCGGCGCGCTGCATCCAGGCGAGCGAATAAGGATCCACGGGCACTCCGGAGGGGCGTGCCTCCACCCTAGCACCCCGGGACTACTTGGCCCAGGGCTTGGGCAGGCCCAGCAGTTCCTTGTCCAGCAGGTGCGTGGTCTTCACGTTCTTCATGGCCTTCAGCATGGAGAACTTCAGGTCCGGGATGCTCTTCTGGAGATCCGCCACGAGCGCCTTCACCTGGGCCCGGCGCGACTCCAGCACCGAAGCGCCGCAGAGGGGACAGCCGCAGGGCACGAAGGGATAGCCCTTGAGCCAGGCGAAGCGTCGCAGGTCCTCCTCTTCGCAGTAGCCCAGGGGGCGGATCACGGTGTTGGCGCCGTCATCGCTCGTGAGCTTCAGGGGCATGGTGCTGAGGCGCCCCTCGAAGAACTGGTTGATGAGGAGGGTCTCCACCAGGTCATCCAGATGGTGGCCCAGGGCGATCTTGGTGTAGCCACGGGTCTTGGCGTGGGTGTAGAGCACGCCGCGGCGCAGGCGGCTGCACATGGCGCAAGGCGTGATCTCGGGGCGTTTGCGGACCATCGTGTCGATGGGCGCCGGAAGCACCACATGGGGGATGTCCTTGGCTTCGCAGACTTCGGCGATGCGGTCGGGGTCGTAGCCGGGGAAGCCCGGGTCGATGGTGGCGGCATGCACTTCGAAACGGATCGGGGCGCGGGTCCGCAGCGAAGCCAGCAGGTCCAGCAGGGCCCAGGAATCCTTGCCGCCGCTCACGCCGACAAGGATCCGGTCCCCGTCGTCCAGGAGCCTGTAGTCGGTCATGCAGGTCCCGAACCGGCGCCGAAGCCGTTCCTCCAGCTTGGGCAGGGCCTTCCGTTCCTCATCGGTAGGCGGGGCCAGGTAGGCCGGAAGGGCGCAGGGATTCGACACAGGGCTACTTCAAACCGCAGGCACGCTTGCCTTCGGCCTTGAGGCGCCCTTCCAGGCTCGAGGTGTAGTCGGGGCAGGTGCAGTTGGGGCAGGCGTTGGAGCCGCTCTCCACACAGAGATCCGCCAGGGTGAGACCGTCCATGAAACTGGCGATGTGGTCGCTGAGCTGCTGCCAGAGGAGGCGGTTCATCTTCTCGTCGGCCTGGAGTGCGGTCTTGGCCCCGGCCGGGTCTTCCTTCACCACGGCGTAGAAGGTGCTGTCCGTAAGGCGCAGCACATCGCCCACGCTCACCTCGTTGCAGGGGCGGGTGATGATGTAGCCCCCCTTGGGGCCCCGGACGCTGGCGACGATGCCAGCCTTCTTGAGCTTGTTGAAGATCTGCTCCAGGAAGGGCAGGCTCAGGCCCTGGCGCTGGGCGATGAGGTGCAGGGGCACCGGCTGGCCGTGGCTGTAGTGGGCCAGATCGAACAGGGCCTGCATGCTGTAGCGACCGCGGGCGGAGATCTTCAAGGCTGCTCCTCGCAACGAGTCTAGGGAAGCATACCGAAACGGTCAAGAATTGAATCGGGGCTTCCTGGTATCTTTGGCCTCGTAACGCGAGGTCTTCATGCGAACATCCCGATCCCTTCTCCTGCTTCCGGCCTTGTGCCTGTCCCTGGCGGCCCAGACGCCGGGCCTCGGTTTCGATCCCGCCAACCTGGATCGGAGCGTGAAGCCGGGAGACGATTTCTACGCCTACGCGGTGGGGGGCTGGCTGAAGCGCACGACGCTGCCCGCCGACAAGAGCCGCTACGGCGCCTTCGAAGAGGTAGAGGAGCGCAACAGCGCGGTGCTCCAGGGCATCTTCGACGAACTGGCCCAGCGCAAGGGGCTGAAACGCGGCACCCCCGAGCAGCAGGTGGCCGACTTCTTCGCTTCGGGCATGGACGAGGCCCTGCTGGAGAAGCTCGGCGCCGCGCCCCTCCAGGCGGACCTCAAGCGGCTGGAGGCCCTTACGGATGCCAAGGCCCTGGCCCCGGTGCTGGCGGATCTCAACGATCTGGGCCTTCCAGGCCCCTTCAGCTTCTACGTGGGACAGGATGCCAAGGCCAGCACCCGGCACTTGGCCTACCTGGGACAGAGCGGCCTTGGGCTTCCCGATCGGGACTACTACCTGAAGGACGATGCCCGTTCCCAGGCCATCCGGGCCAAGTACCAGGAGCATGTGGCCGACATGCTGCGCCTCGCGGGGGACACCAAGGCGCCCGAATCCGCCAAGGCCATCCTGGCCCTGGAAACGAAGCTGGCCCAGCTCAGCTGGAGCCGCACGGAACTGCGAGATCCCCAGAAACGCTACAACCTGAAGACGCTGGTCCAGCTCGGGGAACTGGCCCCGGGCTTCGACTGGGAGGGCTACTTCAAGGCCCGGAAGCTGGAAGTGAAGGAACTGTGCGTGAGCCAGCCGTCCTTCTTCGAGGGCTTCGGCAAACTGGCGGTGGAAACCTCGCCGGCAACCTGGGGCACCTACCTCCGCTGGCATCTGGTGCGGAGCCGGGCGGCCGCCCTGCCCAAGGCCTTCGGCGAAGCCAGCTTCGCCTTCTACGGCACCTTCCTCAACGGCACGCCCCAGCAGGAACCCCGCTGGAAGCGGGTGAAGAACGCCGTGGACATGGGCATCGGCCACAGCCTGGGCCAGCTCTACGTCAAGAAGGCCTTCCCGCCCGAGGCCAAGGCCAAGATCCGCGAGCTGGTGGAGAACGTCCGGGCGGCCTTCAAGACCCGCATCGAAGCGGTGCCCTGGATGCAGCCGGAAACCAAGGTCAAAGCCATCCAGAAGCTCCAGGCCTTCGGGGTGAAGGTGGGCTACCCGGATGTGTGGAAGACCTACGGCTTCGACATCAAGCGGGACGATTTCTACGGCAACCTGGGCCGCGCTGCGGCTTGGCGGGTGGCCGAGAACAAGGCCAAGCTGGGCCAGCCCATCGACCGGGCGGAATGGGGCATGACGCCGCCCACGGTGAATGCCTACTACAGCCCCACCATGAACGAGATCGTGTTCCCGGCGGGCATCCTGCAGCCGCCCTTCTTCGATGCGAAGGCCGATGATGCCGTGAACTACGGAGCCATCGGCTGGGTGATCGCCCACGAGATGACCCACGGCTTCGACGATTCCGGCTCCCAGTTCGATCACGAGGGCAACCTGAAGAGCTGGTGGACCGATGCGGACCGCAAGGCCTATGCGGCCCGCACGGACCTCATCGTGAAGCAGTTCGACGCCTACGAGGCCCTGAAGGGCGAGTTCATCAACGGCCGCATGACCCTGGGCGAGAACATCAGCGATCTGGGGGGCCTGAAGGTGGCCTTCGCCGCCTACCAGCGCAGCCTGAAGGGCAAGCCTTCTCCGGTGATCGCCGGGTTCCCTGGGGAGCAGCGCTTCTTCGTCGGCAGTGCCCAGGTGTGGCGCAACCACATCCGCGACGCGGCCCTTTCCGTGCGCCTGAAGACCGACGTCCACAGCCCCGGAAAGCACCGGGTCATCGGACCGCTCAGCAATCTGCCGGAATTCCATCAGGCCTTCGGCGTGAAGGAGGGCGAACCCATGTTCCGCGCCGAGGCGGTCCGCCCGGTGATCTGGTAGAAATCCGAGGGTAGGATCGCTCCATGATCCTGCCCCTCGTACTTCCTTTGTTCCTGGGCCAGACGCCCGCGCCGCCGCCCCTGCGGACTCCCGCAGGGGCGGCGCTGATTCCGCGGGATGGCCGCGACGGCCTGCCGGTGCTGCTGGGGCCCGCATCCCGGGAGGCCATCCTGGTCCACCGGGAAGGCTTCCAACGGGGGGCCGCCAAGGCATGGCCCTCGGCCTGGCGTGAACGCTGGGAACGGCTCTCGGTGCCCTGCACCCTGGTGGTGGCCTTCGGCAGCTGGTGCGGAGACAGCGAACGGGAGCTGCCCGAGGTGCTGGCCCTGGCGGCCCATCCGCAGCCCTTTCTGGACCTTCATTTCATGGGCGTGGACCGCAGCAAAGTGGCGCCAGCCACCTGGTGGCCGGAGAGCATCCCGCCCCAGGCCGTGGAGAAGGTGCCCACTTTCTGGCTTTTCGAACAGCTTCCCGGCGGCGGCCACCGACTGGTGGGCCGCATCGTGGAGAACCCGCCGAAGAAGGGCCAGCCCATGGCCGAGGCCCTGCTGGACCTGTTGGAGCAGGCCGGGCGTCCATGAAGAAAGCCCCCGAGGGTTCGGGGGCTTTCTTCCGTGATCGCAGGTTCATGACTTCCCGGCGGGAGGCTCAGTTTCTTCCTCCGTGTCCGCGCTTTCGGCTTCTTCGGAATCTGCCTCATCCTCCTGGATATCCAACGGATGTTCGTGGGCGTAGTGGTCGCGGTTCATGCGGCCATCCAGCCAGGCCCAGTTGATGGGATAGACGTCGGGATCGAAGATCACGAAGTAGAAGTGCCAGATGATGATGGCCAGGGTGGCCAGGATGGCCTCGTAGAGGTGGATCGTGGTGGCGATGTCCACCCACCAGCGGGGCAGCCACTGGGTGATCCAGACCTTGGCCCAGAGCATCATGCCCGTGGCGCCCATGACGAGGGTGCCCCAGACCACGGCCCAGTATTCGGCCTTCTCGGCGTAGCCGAACCGCTTGAAGCGGGGCGCCGGAACGGTGCCGGGGCGCAGCATGTGGCCGAAGTAGCGCAGCACGTCATAGAGGTCCTTGCGTTCCGGCCACATGTCCTTCACGAACCTGCGGCCATCCTTCGTGAAGGCTACGAAGACCACGTGGGCCAGTCCCAGGGCCATCATCGTCACGGCAGCGATCCGGTGGCTGATGCGGCGGAAGGCTTCGTTGTTGCCCACCATCCAGCCCAGCCAGGAGTCCGGCCACACCAGCGCGAAGCCGCTGATGACCAGCCAGATGAAGCTGAGGGCCAGGGTGGCGTGCTGGATGCGGGCCAGCAGGTTCATGCGCACCACGGTGCGGTCCGGGTCCAGGCGCGCCTTCTGAGCCTTGCGCCACCAGCCGATCAGGTTGTGCACCACCATGCCGCCGATCACCAGATAGATGAGGGACAGGTAGCTCAGGCGGGTCCAGCGGTTGATCCTCTCGCCGGTGGTGTTCTGGTCGCTGGGATCCAGGTGGATTTTCCCGGCTACGAACCGCTCTCCGGCACCCGGGTGGCACTTGCCGCAGGTCTGCACCAGATTGGCGGGATGGACCAGGGACCGGGGATCCGTGGAGGGCAGGATGCGGTGGTAGCCGTGGCAACTGGCGCAGTTGGCGGCTTCGGTGGAGCCCAGGCGGGCCGCCAGTCCGTGGTAGCTCTCCTGAAAGGTGGAAACCCGGTTGTCCGGCAGGCCGAACTTGGAATTGAGCCGTGAACTGCCATGGCAATGGCTGCAGACCTGTTCGGAGATCTTCCGGGGCGAGGCGCCCCGCAGATCCTCGATCTGGTGTTCGTTGTGGCAGTCGATGCAGCTGGGGGCCTCCCGGACGCCCCGGGCCACGGCTTGGCCGTGGGAGCTTTCCTCGTACTCCTTGACGATGTCGCCGTGGCACTTGGCGCAGGTCGCCGTCTGGTTGGCCCGGGAAACGGGCGAGGACGGATCGGATCGGGGCTGGATGTCGTGGGTGCCATGGCAGGCCCCGCAGCTTGCGGCTTCGGTCTTGCCGGCCTTGCGAAGACGGCCGTGGACGCTGCGGTCGTAGGATCCCTGGGCCTCCTCGTGGCATGCGGAACAGGAGGCCGGCTGCACGGGCTTCTCGCCGGGGTGATCGCCGCTGGCCAGATCGGCATGGCAACTGATGCAGCCGTTCCCGGCGTGGATGGAGTTCTGGTAGACCTTCCAATCGACGAAGAGCGAGACTTCACGCCCCTTGCCGTCCGTCTTGGACATGGACCGTTCCCCGTGGCAGCCGAGGCAGGTCGCATCCTCAGGGGAAGGCTCCTGGGCCGATAGCCCCAGACAAAGCCCGAAGGCGAGGAGGATCCGGATCATTCCAGTCTTCATGCGGGGCATCCTTGGTGTATTGAGGACACTGCAATCCGAAAAGGATCTCCTGGGTTGCCCGGTCGGACAATGACACGGGGCACAGGTTTCTAGAGGCGCTCGATGCGGACCTCCACACGGGCGGCCTTGGTGCGGTGTTCGTCCTTCTCCTTGCGGGATTCCTCCCGTTCCCGGCGAGGCTCCTCACGACGAGGCTCCTCGCGGCGGGGTTCGGCCTTGACTCGGACCTCCGCTCGGCGGGGTTCAGGCTTGGGTTCGCTCTTGGGTTCGGGGCGGGGCGCCGGGGTGGGCGCCGCGGGCCTGCCGCCCCAGAGGACGCCCACCTGTTTGATTCGATCGATGAGCCGCTGGGGCTCCTGCACCTGGATGCCGTCACCGAACTGCATGCACCATCGGGCGATGGCGCGCAGATCGGTGCCCACGAAGGTGACCTGGGCCTTGCCGTCTTCCAGGTCCGTGAGGGCGAAATCCGGGAAGGCCGGGGGTGCCTGTTTCACGGCGAAGATCCACTGTTTGAGGAGGGTGGCCTTCACCGGAATGGGTTCGCCGCCGCGCCAGCCGCCGATCTGATTGGAGGGGGTTCCTTCGGGGTAGGGCCCCTGGGCCGCGCGGCCCACGCCTTCCACGGCATTGACTTCGGCCAGCGCATCCACCCGATGGTGGCGCTCGGCGTTGTACCGCCGGTCCCAGCCCCATACGAACCAGGCCTGGGCCAGGGTGTCGAAAACCAGTTGGCGGGGCTCGAAGGTGCGCGGAGGGTTGGAATCCGCATCACTGAAGATCAGTTCCACGGCCCGGCCCTCCTGCAGGGCCTGCAGCAGGGTTGCAGCCAGGACGGAAAGGGTCGGCGCAGCGTGAGGCGCCTCCGTTTTGCCTTTCGAGGCAGCCTTGGGGGCGGCTTCCGCCTTGGGCTTCCGGGTGGGCTTGGCGGGTTCGGGCTGAGGCTCCGGCTCAACCTCGAGGGCCTTGGCCTTGGCCGTCTTCGTGGCCTTCTTGGGCTTCGGATCCTCGGCCTTGGGGGTGGTACGGGCCTTCTTGGCGGGGGCGGGCTTGGCCTCGGCCTGGGTGCGCTTCGCAGGTGACATCGGGATGCTCCAGTCCCCCATCATGGGGCGCACATCGAAGGTCGTCCACTGTCCCGGAGGGGCTGGCATGCTGGATCCATGGGGCTGAGGATCCGGTTCTTCGCGACGATGGGGGCCCATACGGTCCTTGCTGTCGGCACCTTCCTGCTGGGCAAAGCCGCGACGGAGCACTTTCCGGTGCTTACCCTGGGCTTCGTCCGCTTCGCCCTGGCGAGCCTGTTTTTCCTTGCCCTGGTCCGCCTGCGGGGGCTGGATCTCAGGGGCCCCTGGCGGCAGGATCGCCGCGCCTTCCTGCTTGCCGGGGTGCTGGGGGTGTTCCTGAACCAGGTGGGTTTCCTCTGGGGGCTCAAGCTGACCCTGCCTTCCCACGCGGCGCTGCTGTATGCCCTCACGCCCACGCTGGTGCTCTTGTTTGGCTGGATCCGGGGCACGGAAAGGCCCACCCTGCGCAAGATGGCGGGCATCCTCCTGGCCTTTTCCGGGGTGGCGGTACTCTTCAGCGGGCGCCAGGCGGCCTTGCCGCCCACGTGGGTCTGGGGCGATCTGCTGGTGCTGGCGGCCGTGGCCGCCTGGGCGGGCTACACGGTGGTCAGCCGTCCTCTCGTGCTGCGCCACGGTCCGGAGCGTTCCACGGCCCTGTCCATCCTGGTAGGAAGTGCCCTGTTCCTGCCCCTGGGCCTGGGGAGCCTTCCAGGTTTCCGGTGGGCGGGGATTCCGCAGGCCGCCTGGATCGGGGCGGTCTACCTGGGACTGGTGGCCAGCGTGGTGATGTACCTGCTGTGGTTCCACGCCCTCCGTCTGCAGGAGCCCAGCCGTGTTGCCATCGCGGCCAACGGTCAGCCCATCCTGACGGCCCTTCTGGGTTGGGCCTTCCTCGGGCAGGCGATCACCCCTGCGTTCGGGGTGGGGGCTCTGCTGGTGATCAGCGGCGTGGTCCTCAGCCAGATCTGATCATTCCCCGCTGCGGGGATGGAGCCGGTCATAGAGGGCCTTGAGGCGGGCCTGATGGACGTGGGTGTAGATCTGGGTGGTTGAGATGTCGGCGTGGCCGAGCATGGCCTGCACGGCCCGGAGATCCGCTCCGTGGTCCAGCAGATGGGTGGCGAAGGCGTGGCGCAGCACGTGGGGGCTCACGCCCGCGCGGGGCAGGCCGGCCTTGAGGGCGTAGGCCTTCACGAGGCGCCAGAGATGCTGGCGGG
>MWBB01000100.1 GCA_002068835.1 Acidobacteria bacterium ADurb.Bin340
ACGGGAGAATCATGGCGGTCTTTGTCGCCTCTTCTGTCTGGACGGCATCGCTATGTTGCGCAACGCGTTGTGCAAGCGAGCGGATTGAGTCTACGAAGTCCATGATTCCAACTTGGTTATAGGCTTGTGTTTCCTAAAGCTGGTTGCACGGTTGTGTGGCTGATCGATTGTATCAGTGTCTTGTCCAATGCTGAGGCATACATGGGCATGCTCGGCGTGCCTGGATCCGTGGTGTGATTCGGAGATAGCTGAACTCAGCAAAATGCCAATGCCGCTGACAACCCCCAAGAAACCATACCTATCCACGGATCCCATGCTGCCAAAATAATCCTTGAGGATCACTCATGGGCCTTCCAAAACTCAAACACCCTGGCTACACAATCGAAGATTGGAAGACCTGGGAAGGGCGCTGGGAGTTGATCAAAGGCGTTCCCTACGATATGACGCCTGCACCATCCGTGGAGCATCAACGGGTGAGCGTTCGCTATCCACTATCCACCCTCAGAGGGTGTAGCCGAATAATTGACTTCCCGAGAAATCGTGCGACAAGGGATCCAAGCACCTGGAGGATTCCATGGCCCACGAGCAGCCACGAACGGCTCAACCACGGCGGGGGCGCAAGCCGTTGCTGAACGAGCAGGACTGCGCACTTCTGCGCGACCAGGTTCAGCGTCACCCGGGCACTCCGATGAGCGAGCTGGTGCGCCTGCTCGAGGCCCAGGGGAAGAAGGCCAGTGGGACCACCATCAGCAAGGCCCTGATGGCCATGGGATTCCGCCGGGAGAGAAGGCGCAAGGCTGTCTCTGCCCCCTCTCCGCAGACGCCGCCGCGCTACCGCGAAGTCCACCGACGTGAACCCACCCCTTCGTCCTACCCATCCAGCCTCACCGACAGGGAATGGGAAGTGCTGGAACCGCTCCTGGCGAAGGTCAAGGATCCCCGGGGGCGGAAGCCCGTGCATCCGCCGAGGGAGATCCTGAATGCCATCTTCTATGCGGCCCGCACGGGATGCCAGTGGCGGCAACTCCCCAAGGACTTTCCAGCGTGGACGGCCGTCTGGAGCGTATTCAGGCGGTTGCGCGATGCGGGAACCCTGGAGCGCCTCTACGAAGCTCTGTTCGCCATGTGGAGACAGTTGGAAGGGCGATCTGCGAGCCCGAGCGCAGGGATCATCGACAGCCAGACCGTGAAGACGACCGAAAAGGGGGGCTCTGCGGCTACGATGCGGGCAAAAAGACCAAAGGGCGGAAGAGACACCTCGTCACCGACGTGACCGGGTTTCCGCTGGCTGTCCGGATCCAACCTGCGAACAGGCAGGACAGGGACGGGGCCCTGGAGGTGATCGAGGCCGCCCACGCTCGATACGAGACCCTCAAGCATCTTTGGGCGGATGGCGGCTATGCGGGCCGTTGTGAGTTTGCCGTGAAGGAGGCCACAGGCTGCACGCTGGAGATCGTCCGCCGCAGCGATGACGTGGCCCGCGAGGTCTGGCTCCAGCCAGGCCAGGAAGCCCCGGCCGCCGAGGGGTTCAAGCTCGTCAAATGGCGCTGGATCATCGAACGGACCTTTGGATGGCTCGGGCGCTACCGGCGCCTCAGCAAGGACTACGAGCAGAGCCCGGCGAGTTCCATGGCCTGGGTTCGAGTGGCCTTGATCGCCATCCTGGTCCATCGATTCGGTGTTGCCTGATTAATCGGCTACACCCTCTAAAGCGTTTTTTGAGTCCCTGGCCCCTCGGGTCTTCCTTTGGATCCGTGAGGCAGAAGGAGATGGCGCGATTCGCCCGCATCCCCTGAAAAACGTCGCTGTTGGGATCCGACAAGGGGCCTGAGGCGCAGAAGGACCTAGGGGCGCGGGCAGGCCGGACGAGCAGGATTCAACGATTTGCAATGGAATTGCTCGTCGCAGATTTTGCGCCTCGCCCTTCGCGTCTGAACCTGCCCCGGGATCCCTCGCAGCCTTGCCCGGACCCTCCTGGAGCGCGCGGCACTCTACCTGATGCTGACCCGCACCGGCTCCCGCCCGTCGAGGAAGACGAAGCTGGGGCGGATGCTGCTTCCGGGGAAGCCCCACTTCAGTTGGTAGGCGCTGGATGTGAGGGTGTCGCGGTTCCCGATCCGAAAGGCTTCAAGGCCCAGGTAATGTCATGGCCGCAGGTCGCCGAGGGGCTTGGCGCTGAGCGAAGCTCGATCACCGGCTCCCCGGGGGAGCGCTGGTTGCCACCCCTCAAAACCACACGTAGGTGGGCCGGGCCTCCGCCAGCAGTGCGTGGATGCGGCGCACATCCTCCACCATGCGCAGGAAGTCCGAGGGCAGCAGGGCCTGGGGGCCGTCGCTGAGGGCCTTGTGGGGTTGGCAGTGGGTTTCCACCAGGAGCCCATCGGCCCCGGCGGCCACGGCGGCCCGGGCCAGGGGGGCCACCAGGTCGCGGCGGCCTGCCGCGTGGCTGGGGTCCGCCAGGATGGGCAGGTGGGTGATGGCCTTGGCGGCGGGGATCACGGACACATCGAAGGTGTTGCGGGCGTGGTCCGCGAAGGTGCGGATGCCCCGCTCGCAGAGCACCACCTGGCGGTTGCCCTCGGACATCACGTACTCCGCCGCGAAGAGCCACTCTTCGAGGGTGGCGGAGGGGCCGCGCTTGAGGAGCACGGGCTTGGCGCTGCGGCCCGCGCGGCGCAGCAGGGCGAAGTTCTGCATGTTGCGGGCGCCGATCTGGATGAGGTCCGCCACCGCCTCCACGGCGTCGAAGGTCTCCACTTCCGTGGCTTCGGTGACGATGCCCAGGCCGAACTCGGCGCGGGCCTGGGCCAGCAGGTCCAGGGCCTCCTGGCCCAGGCCCTGGAAGGCGTAGGGGCTGGTGCGGGGCTTGAAGGCTCCGGCCCGCAGCAGGGGCACCCCCGCCTCCGCCACGTAGCGGGCCACGGTGAAGAGCTGGTCCCGGCTCTCCACGCCGCAGGGGCCGCCCACGAGGGTCAGGTCCTCCCCGCCGATGCGGGCCTTCCCCACCGGCACCACGGTGCGGGCCGCGGTGACATCGGCGGAGGCCAGCTTGAAGGGCGAGGTGATGGGCACCACCCGGGCCACGCCCTCCAGCGCTTCCAGGCGGTCCGCCTTCGGGGCCTGGGAGGCGTGGGGCGCCAGGATGCTGGGCGCCTCGGGGTTCTCCTGGAGGTGGGCCTTCACCCCGGCGGCGGCCAGGGTTTCCAGGACCGCCTGGACCTGCGCCGCGCTGGCTTCCCGGGCCATGAGGATGAGCATTGGGTCCTCCCGCTCCATGGTAGCCGTGCCTGTTTGGCATGGCTGTTGATGAGACGCCGGTGAAGGGCCCAGATCTCCCGTTCCAGGCCCCTCCAGCGTGGCATCCCGCCACGGACCGTTGCGGCCTGCCGCGATCATGAAAAGCGCCTACCCTATCCCTGCGAGGTGATCCATGCGTTTCCTGGCCCTGGCCGCTCCCGCCCTGGTGCTGCTCACCATCGCCTGCGCCCGCCCCGAGGTGGAGGCCTTCCATCGCAACCCGCCCCCCCTGGATGTGGTCTTCGAAGTGCCCCGGGGCGTGCCACGCCCGGAGGCGGTGAAGGCCGAGTACGCCGCCGCCCTGCGGGCCCGGCTGGCCACCCGCACCACGGTGGTGCGGATGGGGACCCTCCCGCCGCCCGAGGCGGTCACGGTGCGCGTGCAGATTACGGAACTGCGTCCTGTGAAGGTCTCCGATGCCTCGCCCGGGGCCGTAGGGGTGGCAACGGGCATCGCCGTGGGCACCCTCAGCGCCCTGGCGGGCAACCGGGATGCGGTGTTCGACGGCTTCTTCTGGGGCCTGTGGGCGGGCCACCATGCGGCCCACACCCGGCGGGCCCGACACTGGGAGGCGGACCGCCTGGGATTTACGCCCCAGGTGGTGGAAGCCCAGGTGGCGCTGATGGCCCCCGGGAATCCCGAGCCTCTCTGGGTTTTCGCCGTGGAGCCCATGGACGTGATCAATGCCATGGACCCTCTGCGGGAGGGCCGGAACGATGAGAACCGGATCCTTGAGGAGGAAGCCAGCGCCTTCGCCCGGGTGGTGGTGGCCCGGCTCCAGCAGCGCTTCGGCTGGAGCCGCCTGCCCGAGCCCAGCTACTGGGGCGATCTCAAACAGGAACCTGAAATGATTCACCACGGAGACACGGAGGGCACGGAGAAAAGATAATAAAAATACAAATGAGCATGATTGAAATTTAAATCATGCTCATTGTTTTTGATTTTTTATATGTTTGGGGTTTTCTCTCTTTTTTTCTCCGTGTTCTCCGTGTCTCCGTGGTGAATATTCTTCTTTAATTGCTTTCCTGGGCTTGCTTGAGCAGCCGCAGGAACTTGCCGGCTTCGAGGCTGGCGCCGCCCACCAAGCCGCCCGCCACATGGGGGATGCGGAGGATCTCCTCGAAGTTGTCGGGGGTCACGCTGCCGCCGTAGAGGATGGGAATTTCCCTGCCGGCATCGCCGAAGGTGAGCCAGAGGTCTTCGCGGATGAAGGCGTGGACTTCTTCGATCTGGGTGGCATCGGCCCGGCGGCCGGTGCCGATGGCCCACACAGGTTCGTAGGCCACCACCAGGGGGCCGTGGCCCGTCCGTTCGAGCACGGAAAGCTGCTGGCGCAGCACGTCCAGGGTGAAGCCTGCATCCCGCTGGGTGAGGGTTTCGCCGATGCACAGCACGGGCAGCAGGTCGAATTCCCAGGCGGCCTGCAGCTTCTTGACCAGGGAATCATCCGTTTCGTTGAAGAACTGGCGCCGTTCGCTGTGGCCCAGGATCACGCCGTGGCAGCCCGCATCCTTGAGCTGGGCCATGGACACGGCGCCCGTGAAGGCGCCCTTGGGCTCCCAGTGGGCGTTCTGCCCGAACACCTTGGCGCCCGTGGTTTCGGTCTGGCTGATGACTCCGGGCAGGAGGGGGAAGGAGGGGGCGATGCCGGCTTCCACGCCGGGCCGGGCCTTGTAGTCGGCGCGGAAGGCTTCGCAGAAGGCCGAAGCCTCGGCCCGCAGGTGGTTCATCTTCCAGTTGGCGATTACCCATTTCGTGGTCATGTGCGCTCCGTTCATGTCAGGCCTGCAGGGCGGCGACGCCCGGGAGTTCCAGGCCGCTGAGGTATTCCAGGCTGGCGCCGCCGCCTGTGGAAATGTGGCTCATGCGGGGGGCCACCCCTGCCTTGTTGGCGGCGCTCACGCTGTCGCCGCCCCCCACCAGCACGAAGCAGCCCTTGTCGGCGGCTTCGGCCAGCTCGTCCGCCAGGGCCAGGGTGCCCGCAGCAAAACAGTCCATCTCGAAGACGCCCATGGGGCCGTTCCAGACCACCGTGCGGGCGGTGCGGAGGGCTTCGGCGAACACGGCCACCGTCTCGGGCCCGATGTCCAGGCCCATGCGGTCCGAGGGAATGTCCCGGTCCTGGGTGATGGCGCATTCGGCCTCGGGCTTGATCTCCGCAGCCACCACGTGGTCCAGGGGAAGGAGGATGCGCGTGCCCTTGGCCTGGGCCTCCTGGAGCAGTTCCGCCGCGTGGGCCACCTTGTCCTCTTCGCAGAGGCTGCGGCCGATGGCGGCCCCCTGGGCCTTGAGCAGGGTGTAGCTCATGGCGCCGCCGATGAGGATGGCTTCGGCCTTGCCCAGGAAATGCTTGATGAGGTCGATCTTGTCGGACACCTTGGCGCCGCCCAGGACGGCCACCAGCGGGTGGGCGGGGTCATGCAGCACCTTGCCCAGGGCCTTCAGCTCCTTTTCCATGAGGAAGCCCGCAGCGGTGCGCTCCTTCGGGAAGCGGGGCACCACGCCTGCCACGGAGGCGTGGGCCCGGTGAGCGGCGCCGAAGGCATCATTCACGTAGGTGTCCGCCAAGCGCGCCAGGGCTTCGCAGAACTCGGGCTTGTTCTTGGTTTCGCCCTTGTCGAAGCGCAGGTTCTCCAGCAGCAGCACCTGACCGGGCTTCAGGCCCTGGGCCAGGGCCTCCACCGCTTCGCCCGTGACGCCCGGGGCCAGGGTGACGTCGAAACCCTGTTCCCGCAGCCATTCGGCCACGGGGGCCAGGCTGAATTCCGCCTGGAAGCCCGTTCCTTCCGGGCGCCCCAGGTGGCTGCAGAGCACCACGGATGCGCCGCCCTGCAGCAGGTGGCGCAGGGTCGGGAGGGTCTCCTGGATGCGGGTGGCATCCTTGATGCGCCCCTCCTTCATCGGAACGTTCAAATCGGCGCGGAGCAGCACCCGCCTTCCAGCCAGAACAAGATCCTTGAGAGTTCGGAACGCCATGGTCGCCTCCTGGAGCAGATATTCATTCTCCCAGGCCCCGCGAGGATCGTCAGGGGTTGACTTTGTACAGCGCGATCCAACGTGGAGACCGGTCTGGCTGGAAAGGGGTTCCGTCGTACGTCCCCCAGGTTTTCGACCGCACCATCCCGGCCTCGGCGGCCATTCCATCCAGGGTGTCCGGAGGGTAGATGCGGACCCGTTCCACCACCTCCCGGCTGCGCCCGGTGCTTTCCCGGATGAGGGTCATCCGCTTCACCACGCGGCTGTCTTCCAGGGACCGGCGGGTGCGGACCTTCAGGTCGGGTTGCTCCGTGGCCTCCACCGCGACCAACTCCCGGACCAATCGGTGGGGGTTGAAGAGGTCCAGGAGGAGCACACCGCCCGGGCGAAGGAGCTGCCTCAGGTCGATCAGGACCCTTCGGTTCACGGCATCCGGAAAGAAGCCGAAGGAGGTGAACCAGAGGGTGATGCCCGCGAGGCACCCGGGGCGCACGGGCAGGGTCCGCATGTCGCCCCTCACCAGCCAGGGGCGGAGGGGCTCCGGCGCGCGCCCCAGAAGGCAGGAGGACAGGTCGAGTCCGAAGGCTTCCGGGTTGTGCTTCCGGAGGGCCTGCAGATGTCTGCCGGACCCGCAGGCCACATCCAGTACGGGGCCCTGGGCCAGCTCCGGCCCGTGGCGGAGGGCGGTCTTCACCGCCAGGGCGGCCTCGGCCGCATCCCGGTGGGCATAGAGCGTGGCGTAGTCCTCGTCGAACCATTCGTCGAACCAGGCATCCATGCCGCCATCCTCCCACGCCCGGTATCCTGGAAGGCCACGGAAGGACGACGGCATGCTCCGCCCCGAGAAACTCGAAGACCAGATCCAGTTCCTGCTTTCCACCTTGATCCAGCGGGAGGTCCGGGATCCCGAACTGGGCTTCCTCACGGTCACCGCGGTGCGCCTCACCGGGGACCGGGGCATCGCCAAGGTCTATTTCACCGTGCTGGGCGAGCCGGATCAGGTGGAGAAGAGCAGCCGGGCCCTGGACCGGGCCACGGGTTTCCTGCGCACCCAGCTGGCCCAGCGCCTCAAACTGAAGAAGGCTCCGGAACTGCGGTTCTACCCGGACAACACCCTGGAGGAAGGCAACCGCATGGAAGCCATCCTCCACGAGCTGGAGCAGGAGCGGGCGGCCCGTCCCGTGGATCCCGAAACGCCGGAAGCCTGATGGTGCTGCCCGGCCTCTACCTGACCCACAAGCGGGTGGGCGAATCCAGTTTCGATGTCGTTCGCCGCTTCAAGGGCCGCGCCTACGAGGCGGGCCAGCGCAAGTGGCCCCTGGGCCACGGCGGCACTCTGGATCCCTTCGCGGAGGGGCTGCTGCTGGTGCTTTCGGGCCAGGGCACGCGGTTGATGGAACTGATGCACCCTCTCCCCAAGACCTACCGGGCCACGGTGGTGTGGGGCGTGGAGACGGATACCTGCGATCTCCAGGGCCTGTCCGTGGCCGAAGGTGACGCTTCGGGGCTGGATCCCGATCGCCTGGAG
Source organism: Acidobacteria bacterium ADurb.Bin340 (assembly GCA_002068835.1). GTDB lineage: Bacteria > Acidobacteriota > Holophagae > Holophagales > Holophagaceae > MWBB01. Next base: position 7,802 of record MWBB01000100.1, read on the forward strand.
GCGGCCCTCGGGCCTTTCCTGGGCTGGCACGATCAGGTGCCTCCCGCCACCAGCGCCAAGAAGATCGGCGGCGAAGCCGCCTACAAGAAGGCCCACCGGGGCGAGGAGGTGGTGCTGCCCCCCAGCCGGGTGTACCTGCAGGGGGCCCGCTGGCTGTCCCACGATCTGCCCCGGGCCAGTGTGCTGGAACTCACCTGCCGGGGCGGGTTCTATGTGCGGAGCCTGGCCCGGGATCTGGGGCGGGCCCTGGGCTGCGGCGCTCATCTGGAGACTCTCAACCGTACGGCCATCGGCCCCTGGGCGGACCCGGGTCCGGAGAACGAGGTGCACCTGGTGGGTGAAGCCCTGGTGCCCTGGTGCCCGGCCCGCCGCCTGACCGATGACGAAGCGGATCATCTGGCCCACGGCCGGGCCATTCCCGAAGGCGTGTTCGAGGCGCCGGCCTGGAGTCTGCCGGAGGGCTTTCCTGATCCCGGCGCGCCCCTGCGGGCCCTCCACCAGGGAAGGCTCGTGGCGCTGCTTCGGCCCTCCGAGGATGGCCTGAGGACCTTCGCCAACCTGCGGGGCGGGTTGTAGCTACCGGCTGGACCAGTGCAGCTTCTGCTGCAGCACCCGGAAGAAGGGCAGGGCGGGGTCCTGCAGCAGGGTCACACTCTGATCCGCCTTCCGGAAGGTCACCAGGTCTCCCGCCTCCAGGGCGGGGCCGGGCTGCCCGTCCAAGGTGAGGTGGGCATCGTCCGCTTCCCGCAGAGTGACGCCCACGGCCAGGCGGGCGGGAACCACGCTGGGACGAACCGTGAGGCTG
>MWBB01000101.1 GCA_002068835.1 Acidobacteria bacterium ADurb.Bin340
GGGGTCCGTCATGCCCGCCCCGGCTTTGGCGTCGGCCCCTGAACCGCCGCCCACCACGCCGAACCCCCAACCGCCTCCGACCTCCTCCGCCCTGGCCCAGCCCACGGCGCCCACCATGGCGCCTCCTCCGGCGCCTTCCCCGGCGCAGGGCCCCACGGTTCCCGGCCGTCCTTCGCCGGATCCTGAGGCCCTCGGGGCACGCTTTCCGCTGGATCCTTCGAATCCCATCCGCGATCTGGATGAAGTGGAGGCCTGGGAGGCCTGGCGCCTGGGGGCCCTCTTCGTGGATGCCCGGCGCAGCGCCGAGTTCCGCGCGGGGCACATCCCGGGAGCCCGGAGCCTGCCCCTGTGGGAGGACGGCCTGGAGGCGCGGCTGGCGGACCTGCGGGATTTCCAGGTGGAGGACCCGCGCCGGGTCATCGTGCTGTACTGCACCGGCAGCGCCTGCACCGACAGCCATGATCTGGCCCAGCGGCTCTTCGCCCTGGGCCTGCCGAACCTGAGGATCTACACCGGCGGCTACCCGGCCTGGGCGCGTCATGGACGCCCCGTGGCCAAGGGGGCCCAGCCATGAGGGAGCGGCTCTTCCATCCCTGGCTGGTGGTGCGGGTGCGCTTCCTGCTGGGACTCGTCTTCCTGGTGGCGGCCTGGCCCAAGCTGCTCGATCCACCGGGCTTCGCCAAGGCCGTGGCCCACTACGACCTGCTCCCAGCGGTCCTGGTGCCTGCGGTGGCCCTCACCCTGCCCTGGCTGGAGGCCCTGGCGGGTCTGGCCCTGGTACTGGGCGTCTGGATCCGCGCGGCGGCCCTCTGGGCGGGCCTGATGCTTCTGGCCTTCACGGGCGCCCTGGGCTTCAACCTGGCCCGGGGCCATGCGGTGGATTGCGGGTGTTTCGATGTGGCCGAGACGGTTCGCACCGATGCGGAGCGTCTGGCGGACATGCGGAGCCTGCTGCTTCGGGATGCGGGACTGCTGCTGCTGGTCCTCCACGCCTGGAGCGCCGCCCGGAAGCCCGAATAGGGCACTTTTTGCCAGATCCGACGCGCCGCTTTTCCATTCACGGGTGAGAAAAAAGCATGGCATTCCTTCCCAGGCGTGCCATCCTTCCTTGTCATCCAACTCCTGGATTTTTCCCAAGTCCCATGTCCAACCACGACCCCAAAAATTTCCAGACCCATACCAGCGGGCCCCTGCGCCTGGTGGTCGTCAAGAAGGACCCGGTGCCCGCCAAGGCGGCGCCCAGCCGGGACAGCTGGACCCTGCTCATGGCCACTGCGCCTGTGCGGATCTGCACGGGGGAGGACCACGAAGAGGGCATCGTCCCCCGGGGCAGTCTGGCCCTGCTGCTGCCGGGCTTCGGGCACAGCCTCAAGCGCCACCAGCCGGAAGAGCCCTTCGGTTTCACGGCCCTCCAGCTGGATGGCCCCTTCCCCGAGCCGCTGCTGAGCATCCTCCAGCACCCGCCCCGCAAGTGGCAGGAGCAGAGCTTCGCGTCCCTCCGCAGCCAGAGCCTCAAGCAGCTCTTCAGCATCTTTTCCCAGGAACTGGAGCACGCGGACGGCGTGCAGTTGATGACCCGGGAACTCTTCCTGATCCTGCTGGGGGCCGAACTGGCCCGCCTCACGGAGAAGGAGGACCGGGGCCGCTTCCCCTACCGCCTGAGCCGCTCCACCCTGCAGCTGGTGCTGGATCACATGGAGGCCCACCTGGGCTCCAAGAACAGCGTGCCTGATCTGGCCAAGCTGGCCCGCTGCACCCCGGACCACTTCATCCGCCTCTTCCGCGAGGCCACCAGCACCACGCCGCATCAGTACCTGATCGAGCGCCGCCTCCAGCGGGCCGTTCAGATGCTTTCGGATGGCGAGCGGCCCAGCGATGTGGCGACGAGTCTCGGCTTCTACGATGCCTCCGCCTTCACCCGGGCCTTCAAGCGCCGCTTCGGCGTGCCCCCCAGCAAGTACGCCCAGGAAGCCTACGACCGGCTCTTCAAGAAGAGCTGATGCGCGCGCCTGCCGCGGCCTTCGCCCTCCCCGGGCCGCCCGCCGAGCCTGCCCCCTTCGGGCGGGGCCACATCAACGCCACCTACCGCGTCGAGGCGGGAGGGCAGGCTTTCCTGCTCCAGCGCATCAACCCGGACGTCTTCCCGGATCCCGAAGGCCTGATGGCGAACCTGGAACGGGTCACGGAGTACCTGCGCGGGCGCCTCGTCGCCGAGGGGTTCGCCGATCCGCATCGCCGCGGCCTCACCCTGGTGCCCACCCGGGAGGGCCGCACCTGGGTGCGGGATGAAGGCGGCGCCCTGTGGCGCTGCCTCGTCTTCATCGAAGGCACCTGCAGCCTGCCCAAGGCCGAAAGCGCCACCCAGGCGGAAACCGCCGCCTTCGCCTTCGGAAACTTCCTCCGACGCCTCGAGGACCTGCCCGCGCCACCCCTGGGGGAGACGATTCCCCACTTCCACGACGGGCGTCGGCGCCTGGAGGATTTGCATCGGGCGCTGGCGAGCGATGCCTTCAACCGCGCCCGCGAAGCCCGAATCGAGATCGACGCGCTGCTGCAGGACGCGGATCAGGCCGCCCTGCTTCAGGACCTCCGCGAGCACGGAGCCCTGCCCCTGAGGCCCACCCATCAGGACACCAAGCTGGACAACGTGCTGCTGGACGAACGCACCGGCGAGGCGCTGTGCGTGGTGGACCTGGATACGGTGATGCCGGGGCTGGCCCTGGGGGATTTCGCGGATCTGGCCCGGAGCGCCTGCTCCGCCGCAGCGGAGGACGACACCCATCCCCGCGTGCAAGTGGAACTCTTCGCCGCTCTGGTCCGGGGCTTCGACCGGGGTCTGGGCGCGGGGTTCACGCCCCTGGAGCGGGAACTGCTCGTGCCCGCCACTCAGTCCTTCGCCCGGGTGCTGGCCCTGCGCTTCCTCACGGACCACTTGGAGGGGGACCGCTACTTCCGCATCCACCGCCCGGGCCAGAACCTGGAGCGGGCACGGGCGCAGCTCGCCCTCCTGAGGGCGCTCCGGGCCGCCGAAGGCGAGCTTACCCGCGCGGCCCGTTGAGGCCTGGCACCGTGGCGGAAGGGGCGAAGCGGGGCACGCGACGGGCCCGGCTCGCCTGTTCGTAGGCGTAACCGAGCCGCAGCAGGCGCCCTTCATCCCAGGGCCGCCCGAAGAAGCTGAGGCCCGCGGGCAGGCCGAAGACAAAGCCCATGGGAACCGTGAGGTGGGGGCATCCCCCCACGGCGGCGAAGCTGGAGGCGCTGAGGCCCGAAGACGCATCGCCGTTCACCGGATCGATGAGCCAGGCGGGACCGCTGGTGGGACCGATGAGGGCATCCAGCCGCTGGCCGTCGCAAAGGGCCACAAGGTCCCGGCGGGCAGCCCGGCAGGCCTCCAGGGCGGCCAGGTAGGCGGGATCAGCCAGGGTACCTTTGGCCTGGGCCTGTTCCAGCAGCTCCTGGCCGAAGAGGGGCAGCTCCTGGTCCTCGTGGGCGGTGTTGAAGGCCACCAGGCCCGCCAGATCCTTCACGGCGCCGCCTCGGGCCTGCAGGTAGGCGTTGAGATCGGCCTTGAACTCGAAGAGCAGCACCTCCAGTTCCGCCGCATCGTAGGCCCTGCTGCTGAGGCTTACCTCCACCACCGTGGCGCCTCCCCGCCGCAGCACGGCCAACGCTTCGACCATCACCCGGTCCACGCCGGGGTGGCGGCCCCGCAGATCCGCCAGGAAGCCCAGGCGTGCCCCCTTGAGGCCGTCCGCATCCAGGAAGCGGGTGTAGTCCCGGCCCAGGTTCCGATCCGCCTCCTCCGTGGCCCGGTCCCGGGGATCGGCCCCGGCGAGGACCCCCAGGAGCAGCGCAGCATCCCGAACGGTGCGGGTCATGGGCCCGGCGGTGTCCTGGCTGTGGGCCAGGGGGATGATGCCGCTGCGGCTCACAAGCCCGAGGGTGGGCTTCAGCCCCACGATGCCGCAGCTGCTGGCGGGGCTCACGATGCTGCCATCCGTCTCGGTGCCGATGGCCCCGGCGCAGAGACCCGCCGCCACCGCCGCCGCGCTGCCGGAGCTGCTGCCGCTGGGGCTGCGGTCCAGGGCGTGGGGGTTGCGGGTCTGGCCGCCCCGCCCACTCCAGCCGCTGATGCTGCGGGTGGAACGGAAATTGGCCCACTCGCTCAGGTTCGTCTTCCCCAGCAGCAGGGCGCCGGATTCGCGGAGCCGCTGCACCACGAAGGCATCCCGGGCCGGGGCCGGAGCGTCTGCCAGAGCCAGGCTGCCGGCGGTGGTCTTCATGCGGTCGGCGGTGTCCAGGTTGTCCTTCACGAGGATGGGCAGGCCGTGGAGGACACCCCGACTGCGGCCTTCCGCCTGTTCACGGTCCAGGGATTCGGCCAGGGCGAAGACATCGGGATTCGTTTCGATCACGGAACCCAGGCGCGGGCCCCGCCGGTCCAGGCTTTCGATGCGGGCCAGGTAGCGGGACGCCAGATCGCGGCTGGTGGTCCGCCGACCTTCCAGGGCAAGCCGCAGCTCGTCGAGTGTTGCCTCCTCCAGCCGCAGGGTTCCGCCGGTCCCAGCGGGACCCGCCTCCAGGGCCAAGGCCGCTCCTGCAGCGAGGGTTCCCCCCAGAAAGGCGCGACGGGACAGGGCAGGATTCGACAGATTCATGGCGAACTCCGAGGCTGCGGGGATGCTACCGCATTGACCGCCTCCCGGGGGCCCTCCACCGGAATCGGCCCGGTGCCCGCCGATCCCGTGCGGCCTTTCGAGGCTCCAGGCCCTACATTCCAAGAACCATGACCACCTTCCTCCTCTGGCTCCTCCTCCTGCTGCTCTGCTGGCCCATCGCCCTTCTGGCGCTGGTGCTCTACCCCTTCGTGTGGCTCCTGCTGCTGCCTTTCCGGCTGCTGGGCTTCGCCGTGGAGGGCGCCTTCGGCCTCATTCGGGGGCTGTTCCTGCTTCCGGGCCGGATCCTCCGGGGAGCCTGAGAAGGCCCCATTCCGGGCTTCAGCTCTCCAGGGGCGCCAGCGGCGCTTCGCCTGCGGCTCCGTGGCGCCGGAGGATGCCCTGGGCGAGGCGCTGCAGGAAGGCTCCCCGGGCAGGCATCCAGGCGATGGCGCTGGCGGCCTTCCATTCGCTGGCCAGCTCGAACAGAGTGGCGCCATCCACCCCCGTGCCCAGCACCAGCAGCGGCGCCTTGCGCTGGGCCACTTCGGCCAGGGCCCGCAAGCGGTGCCGTTCGTCCAGGCCCGAATCGGCCACATGGAACACCACCAGGACGGGCTTGGCCTGCAAGGCCTCCTTGAGGGCCTGCATGGAAGGCGCGAGGCGGATCAGCGGGTGGATCCCGGTGAGCACCGGACGAAGCTCCGCCTCCAGCAGGGCATCGTGGCTTACCAGCAAGAGGCTGGCGGGCGGCAGGGATGAGGGCCGCTGCAGGTCCCGGGTGGCCAGTTCCAGACGCCGCGCCAGACGCTCCCGCTCCTCCTCCCGCCGCAGGAAGACCCATCGCGACAGGGGTTCGAGGACGGCTTCGGCCAGCTCCGGCTGGTACTGCAGCCCCACGGTGCGCCCCCGGGTGTGCCGCACCCGGGCGGCGGTTTCGATGCGCAGATCCGCCAGCAGCGGGATGGTGGCCACGATCCGGTCGCCGGGGGTGAGCTCGCCCGAGGGAAGATCCTGGTGGGCGTGGATGCGGGCGCCGGAGGTGCTGATGTCCAGCAGGGTGGCCGTGTAGAGGTTGGCCCTGGGGGTGGAGAACGTCACCTCCACCCGCCCCACCCGCTCCACGCGGTAGGCCACCCGCTGGTCGTTCTCCCGGACGGTCCGGGGCAGGGCCAGGCGAACCGTTCGGCGCCCCTCGTGCTGGCCCAGCCCCAGCACCTGAACAGGCGCCTCGAAGAATCCCAGGGCCTCCGGGAAACGCAGCACGGTATCCGGCCCCCGCAGCCCGTAGGCCGCATCATCCCGGCTCATGGTGGCCTGAACGTGCAGCTCGTCGCCCTCCAGGGCCACGAAGCTGGATTCGAAGCGCAGGTAGGGCGTGGCCAGGATCAGAAGCTCGCGGCGTGCGCAGGCCCGCGCGAGGATCTCGCGGATCTCCTCCGGCTTCTTGATGGGGGCGGCCAAGGATCCTCCCGATGGATTCTCATCGTCCGGCGCGGCGGGCCAAGTTTAGGATTCGTGCCGAATGTGGTGGAATCAACCATTCGCACGCACGGAGCGGCATGGGCACCCCCGTCACCCACAGCACGGCCGAGGTCCGGGAGATCCTGGAGGGCGCCTGCGCCCAGCGGGAGCTGTTGATCCTGGAAACGCCCTACCTCCGATTCCAGAGCGCCTTCCTCCAGCTGGACGCGGACGCGCTCCACGCCCGCATCACCATGGGCGCCGAGGAGGCCCAGTTCGGGCTCCGCAGCGGCGATCTTCGGCTGCGCTTCCCGTCGGCCACCCGCTTCCTGGAGGGCCGCACCCGGCTCCTGGGCTTCGGCCTGGTGGAAGGGCGCCGCAGCCTGCGGCTTTCGATTCCGTCCGCCCTCAAGGACGAGGACCAGCGGCGGGCCTACCGGGTGGAGCGGGTGGGCCGGGTGGAGGTGAGCTACAGCACGCCCCGCTTCGAACTCCGCACCGCCAATCTGGCGAACCTCAGCACCACCGGCGCCCGCCTCCACGCGCCGGAGCGCCTGGACTAGGCCTTCAAGTCCGGCGACACCATGGCCGTCACCATCCCCCTGGGGCCGGATCTGCGCATCAACACCCCCGCCGTGGTGCGGTGGGTGGAGGGCCGCATGCTGGGTCTCGAATTCACACCGCCTCTCCAGGATCGGCTGCTGGCGGACCTCTCCCGCTGGGTGTTCCTGAAGCGGGAAGAGGAACGGGACCGCCTCGCAGGCTCGGGGGCCTCGCCCCTGCAGCCCCGGATGGAGGGGCGCGGAGGCGATCTGGCCCTGGTGACTTCGGAGGAATCCCTCCAGGCCCGCCTGGAGGATCTGCTCCAGGGCATCGCCCCCCTGCGGCGGCTCCCGCCCACCGTCGCGGCCCTGAAGGAAGCCCTGTGCGCGCCGCCGGCCCTGGTGCTCTTCCACGTTTCCAGCCTGGGCCTGGATGAACGCAAACGCCTGCGCATCCTCGCGGAAACGCTGGCGGGACGGATGCCCTTCCTGCTCCTGGGCACGGGCCTGGAGGCCGCGCCCCTCCTCGAACTGGCCACGGAGCTGAAGGCGGTGAGCGGCTACGTGCTCGGCGAGCGCCCCGGACCCTTCTTCCCGCGGCTCATCCAGGGCATCCTGCGCCGCCAGGAGGCGCCTTGAGCCCCGCCACCATGCTCGTGTACAGCGCACCCCGCAGCGGCTTCGGCGACGAGTGGATGCGCTTCCTCCCCATCGGCCTGGGCTACCTCCAGGCGGCCCTCAAGCAGGCGGGCTTCCCCTGCCGCCTGGCCAACCTGAGCGGCAAGACGCGAAAGGAGGTGCTCGCCTACCTCCGCACCCAGGCTCCCGCCGTCATCGGTGTTTCCATGTTCACCTTCAACCGGCGGCGCAGCTTCGAGCTGCTCACCTGGGCCCGGGAGGCCTGTCCCGACGCCGTGCTGCTGGCGGGCGGGCCCCACCCCACACACCTGGCGGCGGAGGTCTTCGAGGAATGCCCGGCGCTGGATGCCATCGTGAAGGGCGAGGGCGAAGGCCCCCTGCTGGGGATCCTGGAGCGCATCGCCGTGTCGCCCAAACTCTGGCGCCATGCCCCAGGCCTGATCCTGCGGGAAGGCGAAACCACCTCGGCGCCGCCCCTGGAGAACCTCGATGCCGTCGGCATCCCGGCGGCGCACCTGGAGGCGGATTTCCTCGATGACGTGGGCCAGCTGGCCTACCTGAGCACCAGCCGGGGCTGCCCCGCCACCTGCAACTTCTGCAACACGCCCGAGTTCTGGGGCAGTTCCATCCGCTTCCGCAGCGCCACCTCGGTGGTGGAGGAGATGCGCCTGCTGCGGGAGCGCCACGGGCTCACCTACGTGAGCTTCCGGGATGACACCTTCACCGCCAACCGCGCCCGCATCCTGGACCTGATGGCCCGCATCCAGGCCAGCGGCCTGCATCCCCTCTGGAACTGCCAGAGCCGGGTGAACCTCGTGGACGAGGAGCGCCTGGTGGCCATGAAGCGCGCGGGCTGCGAGTTCATGCAGTTCGGCGTGGAGCACGCCAGCGAACGGGTGCTGGCCCTTCTCGACAAGGGCACCAACATGAAGCAGGCCCGCCGCGCCCTGGAGCTGGTGCGCAAGGTGGGCCTGAACCTGGGCGTCTATCTCATCACGGGCATCCCCGGCGAGACCTGGGCCGATGTGGAGGAGAGCGCCGCCTTCATCCGGGAGATGAAGCCCCACGATGTGCAGATCTCGCCCCTGGCCCTCTACCCCGGCACCCGCCTCTTCGACCGCTACCGGACCGAAGGCCGCATCGCCAAGGACTACTTCCGGGCCACGGGGGATGCGGAGGTCTTTGCGCGGGTGGACGCCCACACGGAGCGGGCCCTGCGTCACCTGGAGGACACGGCCCAGCGGGTGAAGCGCCGCGCATCCTACACCCCGGCGGAGTTCGCAAAG
>MWBB01000102.1 GCA_002068835.1 Acidobacteria bacterium ADurb.Bin340
CTCATACGGGGGTTCGAATCCCTCTCTCTCCGCCAGTTTGAGCCCACTCCCCCGAGTGGGCTTTTGGCTTCGATCCAGCCCTTCGATCCGGCCAGGATCCGGCCTGTGGATCGTTCGCTTGTATTTTTCCCATTCACAAGGGGCTGCCGTGCGGCCTTGCTGGGGTTTCCGGAGCGGCCTCGGCCGGGGGGGACCGCCCACATGATTCGTTCGGAAGCCCATAATGGAGCCTGCTTCGGACCCTGATCCCGCGCGGCAACGCGGCGGGACGTTTGAATGTTTGAGGAGGATGACGGCCATGCCTGTTTCTGCGCGTGAGACTCGCGACCTGGTCGCCCAGTGGGCTTTCGATGCCCGCCCCATCCTGGGGCGCTTCCATCTGTGGCTGGAGGGCGTGGACATCACCTGGGTGCGCGGGGAGTCGGCCAAGGAGTTCACCACCGACATCTCCTTCATGGAGGGCGGCATGGAGCGCCTGCTTGCCGTCACGGGTGCGGTGACGGCCCTGGGCACCCGGCTCTTCGGACGCTACGGAGCAGGCAGGAGCCTGGACAAGGCCGGGCTCAACCAGGCCAAGAAGGAAGCCGACGCGATCTCCGCCTACGCCATGAGCGAAAGCCTGTGGTACCTGTCCCGGCAACTGCCCGAGAACCACGCGATCATGGTCTGCATGGGCGAGGGCCTGATGCCCAAGGCCGGGGAGACCCCGGAGATGGGCTCCAACCCGCAGCTCGGCTTCGGCCGCGTCTACGCCCGCCCCTCAGTGGCCCGCTGGCTGGACCGCCGTGTGATGCGCCTGCTCAACCATGAGAACTACGACTGGGAGGCCTTCTACCGGGACATCAAGGCCGCCGGCATCACGGTGTGGGGCGCCGCCATCGACACGCTGGAGAACACCTCCCGCTTCTCCAAGGGGGCGGAAACCGGCCCCATGACGATCCTGCACCTCTTCGATCAGCCCCTGGCCATCACCCGCCCCTACGAGGGCTACATGGGGAATCTCTTCCTGCCCCGGGCGGTGGCGGACCGGGCGGCGGAAGCCTCCATCCTGCTCTCCTTCCGCACGCCGCGCGCCCAGGTGATGCAGGCCCTCCGCATGACCTACCCCGATATCGCCCCCGAGCGCATCCACGTGTGGACCCTGGGCGGCAAGAGCCGCGTCACCCGCATCAGCGGCCTGTGGCAGGAGTGGGCAGAGCTCGGCGCCCATGTGGTGGAGGATGGCTTCCCCCTGCCCACGGGCATGGCGGCCTTCAACGAATCCGGCACCTACGCTCCCACCTTCTGCGTGGGGCCCTACGAGCAGGACGGTGAACGCCACCTCTTCCTGGTGGATGGCTACGCCGCCTCTGCCGAAGCCATCCAGGCGGTCAGCCTCGCTCCCATGCTGGGCCTCGCCGCCTACATCACCCCCTTCACCTCCACCTTCGAGGTGCCCTACGACCGGGAGCGTCTGGTCATGGCTCTGGATCCCGATGGCGGGGACTTCCCGGCGCGCCTTGGGCAGGTGCTCGGCCAGGCGGTGGATGCCGCCACCGTGGAGCGCTTCCGGGCCATGATCCTGGACGCGCGGGACGCCGGCATTCCCCTGAACACGCCCATGCTCGATGCCGACGACTTCTTCCCCGAGAAGAAGTGGGACGTGCTGGCCGTCTCCGGCTACATGTGCCCCGACCCCTACTCCGGCGCCCCTGGCGTGGAGGAGGTGGAGCCCGGCCTCTACCGCGTGACCGTGCGTCTGGCCAGCGCCCGAGGCGACAAGCGCATCACCTTCACCCTGCGGCTGGCGGAAACCCTGGAACAGAGCTGGCTGATCTTCAATCCGCTCCTCAGCCGCTTCATGGGGGGCGAGGACTACCAGAAGCGTCCCGTGCGCATCTCCGACTCCGGGCGCATCCGCAACGAACTGCAGACCCTCTGTTCGGAAGCCCTGGAATTCCCCCAGCAGGACCACATCCGCGTGCACTTCGACCGCATCCCCCCCGAGGTGATTCCCCCCGCCTCCCAGGTCAAGCTGCGGGAGATCCTCCACTGGTACAAGGAAACCCACCCGCTCTGGTTCTCCTGGCTGGAGATCGCGGAAGCGGAAACCCGGTAGCGCACCGGACCCATCCAGGCGGCTCTCCATCCATGGCCACCGGGTTCCGCAGGGAGCGCCGAACGCGCCTTGCGGAACCCGGTGGCCCGCCGCTTACCGCGCCTGGAGGCTCGTTGTCTCCGTCCGGGCCTTCCAGCCAAGGATGAAGTCGGCGATGGCTTCGGGATCGTTGAGATCGAGGCGGGGAAGGCCGAGTCCTTCCAGGGGGACATCGGAAGCCACGGCGACGATGTTGGGGTCCTGGAGACACAGCAGAGGTTTGTTCTCGGAGGCGCGATGCACTTCCAGCTTGGGGTGGGGGTGGGTCTTGAAACCTTCGATGAGGAGGAGGTCCACGGGGGTCATGCGGCAGATCAGATCCTCGATGGGCGGCTCCGGTTCCTCCCGCAGTTCGCGCATCAGCACCCAGCGCTGGGAGCCCACGATCATCACTTCCGAGGCGCCAGCCTCCCGGTGCCGGAAGGAATCCTTGCCCGGCCGGTCCAGATCGAAGGGGTGGTGGGCGTGCTTCATGGTGGAAACCGTCAGACCCCGGGCCCGGAGGCGCGGCACCAGCGCCACCAGCAGCTGCGTCTTGCCGCTACCGCTCCAGCCCACGAGGCCGAAGATCCGCATGGTCAGAGCTCCTTCCGGGAATCCGCGTCGAGCGGCAACCGGAAGCCGAACACGGGAAAGCCCTGCTGGAGGAAATCCAGATCCTCGGAGCGGGCGAAACCCATGCGCTCGTAGAGCCCCCAGGCGGTCCGCATGGCCTGGGTGGTGTGGAGGATCACCTGGGTGTTGCCGCTGGCCTTCGCAAGGTCGATGCAGGCCTGGGTGAGGGCGCGGCCCACGCCCAGGCTGCGGCGTGCGGGATCCACGCCCAGCAGCCGGATGCCCGAAGCCTTCGTTTCCCGGGTGGCGCTGCCGCCGGAACCGTACGCGGCCATGTCGCCGAAGTAGACCACCCCGCCCAGGAGGGCTCCGCCTTCCTCCACGGCCACCAGCACCCGGGCCTGGGGCTTCTCGCGGAAGTCGGCGATGCGGGCGAGCATCTGGTAGTAGGCGGGCTGTTCCTCAGGCGTCGGAAAGCCTTCCAGGCCCGCGTACACGGCGACCATGAGGCGGCCCAGGGCCTCGGCTTCCTCATCGCGGACCTCCCGGATCGTCAGGGCTCGGAGTGCAGCGTCAACCATGCCGGTCCTCCGGGTTCAGCCCCGCTTCCGCGGGGTGTAGGTCCGCCCCGGTTCCAGGCGGAAGGTGTGGGGACTGTTCCAGAGCCGGTCGCTGATCAGGTCCGCCTGGGCGGCCAGCGCGGCATCCCGGAAGAGCACCTCCACATTGCGGGAAGCCGTGAAGTAGCGCTCGCTGCCATTGCTGGTGCTCACCATCAGGGTGTCCCGATCCACCCGGAGCAGCTTGCTGTGGATCACCCGTGCGTAGGGGATGAAGCCGCCGGGATCCTCGGGGATGGCAGTCACGCGGACCTCCACATGGGGCAGGGCCGCCAGGGAGCGCAGGTGGTGGACGGCGGGGGCCTCCAGGTTCCAGTCGGAGACCAGCAGCTCCACCTTCACGCCCCGCACGGCAGCGGCCCGCAGGGCGTTGTCCAGGAGCGGCCAGTGGGCCTGGCCTCCCGTCGCGGGGTTGTAGGTGAGCACCTGCATCCGGATGCGGGTGCGGGCCTGGGCCAGGAGGTCCAGCAGCACGGGCAGGGTGGCGCGGACGCCCGGAGGATTGAGGTCTGCGGGGCTGGCCAGCAGTTCGGGCTCCCCGGACTGGAGCGGCGGCAACGCGATCTTGGGCGGCACAGCCTTCCCGGCCCGGGCCCAGTCCGACTCGAAAACCGCCCCGAGGCGGGCCACGGTGCCCGGCGCATCCAACCGCACACCCGTTTCGTGGATGTGCGCCAGGGCCCGCCAGTCGAAGTTCTGGCTGCCCACGAACAGCTCCCGGCCATCCACCAGGAAGTACTTGGCGTGCAGTACGCCCTTGCGGTCGGACAGGTCCAAATGGCGCACTTCGGCGCCCGGAATGGCCCGAATCCGGGCGAGCGTCGCCGCATCGGCCTCGGGCCCCCGGGCGGACAGGAGAAAGCGCACCTTCACGCCCCGGCGCCCGGCGGCCTCCAGGGCCGCCACCACCCGGTCCAGGGCCGAGCCGGGACGGTTGGCCAGGTAGAACTGCGCGAAATCCAGCCGCGTGGCGGCCCCTTCCACCATCGCCAGCCAGGTGTCCGCAGCGGAAGGCACGCCGGGCATCCCCAGGTCCGTCCCCTCCGGCACCGAAAGCACCAGCTGAGGCGGCGCAGCGGCGAGGGCTGTGGCCAGGAACAGAAGCGCGGGGGCGCGGAAGGACATGGAAACCACCTCGGGGATCCACCCTACCGCCACCGCGCTACGCTCGGAGCATGGAAGCAGACGGACTCTTTGTGTACGGCACCCTGCGGGAAGGGGGGCGTTTCCGCGCCTGGCTGGAGCGCACCCACCCGGAAGGCACGACTGCGGCCTGGATGCCGGGGCGGTTGTTCCACCTGCCGGGCGAGGGCTTTCCCGCCGCGGTGGCGGGGCCGGAGCCGGAAGGGAATCCGCCCGGGCCCGGATGGATCCTGGGCGAATTCGTGGGCTACGAGGATGAGGCGGACCTCGCCCGGGCCCTGGAGGATCTGGATGCCCTGGAGGAGGTGGCCGAGGGGCTCTTCGTCCGCCGGGTGGTGCCGGTGCGGCTGGAAGGGCATCTCCGCTACGGCGCCTGGGCGTGGCTCTTCCCCGAAGACCGCCTGCCCCGCCTGGAGCGGGAGGCCATCGAAGTGCCGGACGGCGACGGATCGGCCTACTTCTGAGTGCGCCTCAGCGTTCCGCCAGCCGCTGGAAACGGAAGCGGACGCGGCGCAGCAGGGCGCGGCCTTCGGGACTGCTGCCATCGCCATCCGGATAGGCTTCGCCCCGGGCTTCGGCAGCCAGCATCTGGGGATCCGCGCCCTTGGCCTTCAGATGACGCAGTACGGCCATGGCCCGCTGGGCGCTCACCTCCAGTGCATCGCCTCCGGGGCGGTTCCGCTCGCCCGGCGCGGCATGGCCCTCCACCACCAGGGAAAAGCCCGGATACTCCACCGTGAGCTGGGCGATGCGGTCCATCAGGGGCTCGAAGGCCGGATCCAGCGCTGCGCTGCCTTCCCGGAAGAGCACGGCCCCCCGGAAGGAGACGATGCGCAGGCGGGTGCCCACATCGGGGCCATCGGCGGCCCGCAGATCGTTCAGCAGCTTCTCCAGGTCCGAGACGCGGTCGGGCATCAGGCCCGTGGTGCCGGGCAGGGGGCCGTCGCCGGGCCGGGCGGCTTCGGCTCCGGTGCCTTCGGGCTGGGGGCCTGGGGTCTGAACGCCGATCAGGCTGCTGCCGGGGCCGATGGCCTGCACCTTCAGGCCCACCGCCTTCTGGAACTGGCCCAGCAGCTCCTTCAGGTTGCTCTGGTCCAGTTGGCTGTAGCTGTAGATCACGGCGAAGAAGGCCATGAGCTGCACCATCAGGTCCGCGAAGGTGACCAGCCAGAGGCTTTCGAAATCCGCCTTCCGCCGCTGGCGGAGGGGCACCCTACTCACGGAAGGCCCCCGGACGGCGCACCTTCTGGGTGGGGGCCAGGAAGGCGTTCAGGTGCTCCTCCATCTGCCCCGGGTTCTGCTCCGAGGCGATGCCCAGGATGCCTTCCACCATGAGCTGGCGGGCCTGGGCCTCCTCCCGGCTGCGCACTTCCAGCTTGCCTGCGATGGGGATGGCGAAGAGGTAGGCGATCACGGCGCCCCAGAGGGTGGAGAGCAGCGAAAGGGCCATGGCGCTGGCGAGGCCGCTGGGTTCCTTCATGCTGGCGAAGAGCTGCACCATGCCGATGAGGGTGCCCACCATGCCGAAAGACGGCGCGGCGGTGGCGATGAACCGGAAGATCTCCTGGCCCTGGCCGTGGCGATCCTGGGTGCTGTGCAGCTCGGCCACGAGGGTGTCCCGGATGCGGTCCACGGGCACGCGGTCGATGGCCATCTGGAGGCCCTGGGCCAGGAAGGCATCCTCGGGCAGGTGCTGCTCCAGCGCCTTCAGCCCCTCGCGCCGGGCCCGCTGGCTGAGGCCCACCAGCTGCAGCACCAGGGCCTGGGCCGTAGCCGGATGCTTGAAGAAGGCCCGGCTGGCGATGCGGAAGGCCGAGGCCACCTGCTTCAGGGGGAAACGGATGAGGGTGGAAGCAATGAGGCCGCCGAGCACCACGATGAGGGCGGGACCGTGCAGGAAGATGCGCGGGTTGGGACCCAGGCCGATGGCCACGGCCAGCAGGGCCACCCCCAACAGGAATCCGATCCAGGTGCCACGATCCATGCCGTACCTCTCGCCGTACTATCGGCCGGAAGGGCGGGGAAAGGAAAATCCGGGCCGGATTGTTCGGGCAGGTGTTGCCCTTGGGTAGGCTGGAGGCATGTTCGATGTCCTGCTCACCCTCGGAGGCGGCCTGCTGCTCTACCTCGGGGCCGAATGGCTGGTGAAGGGCTCCGCCGGATTGGCCCGGCACCTGGGGGTGCCGCCCCTCCTGGTGGGCCTCACGGTGGTGGCCTACGGCACCTCGGCGCCCGAGGCCATCGTCACCATCCAGGGCAGCCTGGGCGGCTACGGGGCCCTGGCCGCAGGCAACATCGTGGGCTCCAACATCGCCAACCTGGGCCTGATCCTGGGCCTGGCCCTGGTGCTGCGCCCGGCCCCCCATGAGCCCGGCCTGGTGCGGCGCGAGGTGCCCGTGCTCCTCGGCAGTTCCGCCCTGCTCATCGCGGCCCTGGCCAACGGCGCCCTGGGTCGCTGGGAAGGCCTGGCCCTCCTCCTGGGTGCGGTGGTCTATTCCGTCTGGATGGTGCGAAGCGCCCAGGCCGAGCGCAGGTCCGACGCGGCGGATCACGCCGCCGAAGAAGGCGCCGAAACCGCTGGTGCGCCGCCCGGAACCCGCGTGGTGCGCCTGACGGTCCTGCTGGCCGTGGGGCTGGTCATGGTGGTGACCGGAGGCCATCTGCTCGTCAAAGGCTCCGTGGGCCTGGCCCGGGCCCTGGGCCTGAGCGAACGCATCATCGGGGTCACCCTGGTGGCGGTGGGCACCTCCCTGCCGGAACTGGCCACCAGCGCCCTGGCGGCCCTGCGGGGCCACAGCGCCCTGGCCGTAGGCAACGTGGTGGGCTCGAACATCTTCAACGTGCTGCTCTGCCTGGGCGTGGCGGGTACCGCAGCACCCTTCGCCCTGCCGGAGGGCGCCCCCTGGACCGATCTCATCGCCATGGGCGCGCTCACCCTGCTGGCGGCCGTGGCCTTCCTCCGGCCCCGCCCCCTGGGCCGCGCCCTGGGTTGGACCTTCCTGGCCGCCTACGGCGTCTTCCTGGCCTGGACCTTCGGGGTCAGATGAGCCCGGGCGGGAAGCCCAGGGCCAGCCGCACGGGCAGGATGCTGGGGTGGAAACGGCCGTCGGCGCGGCGGATGGTGAGCGGCTCGGGCCGCACAGGCAGGTCGGGGTGGCCCTCCAGCTGCTCCGGCAGGTCCTGGGCGCGGCTCCCGGCGCAGAGCACCAGGCCGTAGGGTTCGCCTTCCTTGAAGCGCACCTCCTGGAGCCGCGTGAGGATCAGGGCGGCCTCCGCGTAGGCCGCGCGGGCCCGATCCTCCTGGTCGTTGGGGAAGACGCAGGCGAAGACGCCCCCCGGTGCCAGGAGTCGGGCCGCAGCCCGGGCGTAGTCCGCGATGGTGCCCCGCACCTCCAGGCGCGCGGGAATGGCCTGGGGATGCTCCGCCTCGGTGCGGCTGCCCAGGGGCCAGTAGGGCGGCGAGCCCAGCACCAGGTCGAAGGGGCCGAAGGGTTCCAGGCCGCCCTCCCGCAGATCCCCCTCGTGCAGGTGGTAGCGGTCCGCCACGCCGTTGTAGGCCGCGCTCTTGCGGGCCAGGCGCAGGGAGATGGACTGGGCCTCCAGGGTGTGCACCACGGCGCCGGGGCAGCGCCAGGCGGCGGCCAGCCCCACGCTGCCGATGCCCGAGCCCAGGTCCGCGATGCGGTCCGCCCGAGGGCACCAGCTGGTGCCGAACCAGGCCGTGAGCACGTCATCCACCGAGTAGCGGTGACCCTTGGCGTACTGGAAGATCCGCCAGTTCCCGCAGAGGTAGTCCAGCGTCTCGCCCTCCTCCACCTCCGGCCCGCCGGGCGGCAGGGGCCCGGGGCGAACCCAACCCTTGAAGCGCGTCTCCATGGGACCCAGGGTAGCCCGGGAGTCACCGGACTCGCCCATCGCCTGGAGGCCCTCCCCACCCGGGTCCAAGACGCCGGCCTGTTCAACGACGACCTCCTCATCGCCACAGATGGGGTCCTGCGGATGGACAAGGGCGATGGACGGGCCTCCTCCGACCAGGGCCCACCCAACACCCCCACCACCAAGCACGAAAAACACGACCG
>MWBB01000103.1 GCA_002068835.1 Acidobacteria bacterium ADurb.Bin340
GGAAGCGGGCCCCGCCGGTCTGCAGGAAGGCGCCCAGGGCGGCATCGCCGGGGTCCGCCACGGAGGCGGTATCGGGGCTCACGGCCACGTAGTCGAAGGCCACCTGCTCGTGGCGGAAGCGGTTCTCCTCGCCGAGCCAAGCCTCGTTCACGGGAACCAGGGCGGCGGCCCGGTCGAGAAGCTTCTGGGTGGTGAGGCCCCGGCGGACCTCCAGCTCCCAGAGGGCGAGGGTCTGGCCCACCTCCTCCACCAGGATCTGGTTGATCTCCGCAGGCGGGATCAACTGGCCATCCTTCCCGAGGAACCGGGGGATCTGCCGGAGCCGGGCTTCCAGGGCCGCGCGCACTTCCACGTCGGAAAGCACCACCCCATGGCGCTCGGCCAGCTCCTCCCGCAGGGCACGGGCGATCAACTGGCGCAGGGCCTGGGCCTGCAGGAAGGGGCGGATCTGTTCCTGGTTGGCCTGGGGGCCGAGGCGTTTCGCCATCTCCTCCACTTCCAGTTCCACATCCTGCCGCGAGATGTCGTGCCCGTAGGCCCGGGCCGCCACCCCATCGGAATCGGCCATCTGCAAACTGTTGCCCAGGTAGGCCAGCATGCTGAGGCCGATGATCCCCATGATCGCGGTCATGGTGGTCTGGTTGCCCTTGAAGAAGGAACGGAAGTCGCGAAGCATGGGCTCTCCGGAGGCCCGACGGAGCGAGGGCGAAACGGTTTCGCGCCACAGCCGCAGGGATCAGAACCCTTAAGCGTATCAAAGGAACCCTCCCCGCCCTACACTGGGAACGGGAGTGCGTATGGCCGTCCGAACCGTCATCACCTGGGGCGACCCCCGCCTGAAGGTCAACAGCGCCGATGTGGGCGAATGGACCCCCGAGCTGGAGCAGCTTGTGGAGGATCTCTTCGAAACCGCCCTGGCCGAAGAGGGCCTGGGCATCGCCGCCCCCCAGGTGGGCATCAACCTGAACCTGGCCGTGGTGGACCTTTCCTGCGGCGAGGATCCCGCCCGGAAAACCGTGCTCATCAACCCCGAGATCGTCCTCACCGAAGGCAGTCAGACGGGGCCCGAAGGCTGCCTGTCCGTGCCGGGCATCCACGAGGTGCTGGAGCGTCCCCGGAAGGTCCGTGTGAAGAACCGCCGCCGGGACGGCTCCTGGGAGGAACTGGAAGGCGAGGACCTGCTGGCCCGGGCCTACTGCCACGAAATCGACCACCTGCGTGGGCGCCTCTTCGTGGAGTACTTCGGCCCCGTGAAGCGGCAGCTCATCCAGCGGAAATACCAGAAGAACCGCCGCTGATGGTGCGCATCGCCTTCCTGGGAACCCCCGCCGTGGCCGTCCCGGCCCTCCGGGCCCTGGCTTCAGCCGAGCCTGTGCAGGCCGTTTTCTGCAACCCCGACCGCCCTGTGGGCCGGGGCCGGGTGCTGGAAGCGCCCCCTGTGAAGCAGGCGGGCCTGGATCTGGGCCTGCCCATCCATCAGCCCGAGCGGTGGAAGCACCCTGAAACCCGGGCCCTCTGGGAAGGCCTTTGCATCGATCTGGCCGTGGTGGTGGCCTACGGGCACCTGCTGCCGGACTGGATGCTGGACAGCCTGCCCCTGGGCGCCTGGAACCTCCACTTCAGCCTGCTGCCCCGTTGGCGCGGCGCAGCCCCCGTGAACCACGCGATCCTGGCCGGGGATGCGGAAACCGGCGTGAGCCTCATGCGCATCACCTCGGGCCTGGATGCAGGCCCCGTACTGGCCGCCTTCGCCCGGCCCATCACCCTGACGGACACCGCGGATGCCCTCCTGGCCCACTTGGCCGAGGATGCCGCCGCCCTGCTGACCGCCCACCTGGAAACCCTGGGGAACGGCACCGCCCGGCCCACGCCCCAGGTGGACCGCCTGGCCACCCTGGCCCCCAAGCTCACCAGGGACATGTCCGCCCTCGACCCCGCCCAGCCCGCGGAGGCCCTGCACCGTCGCGTGCGCGCCCTCCAACCCTGGCCCGGCACCGAAGTGCGGGCCTTCGACACCCCGATCAAGGTCTGCGGCGTGGGCGGCATCCGCACCTGCGGGCAGACCTCCGGCACCCTGCGCTGGAGCAAGGCAGGCGCGTGGCTCACCGCCGGCGATGGACGCGCCCTGGAACTCACCCACCTCCAGCGCCCCGGCAAGCCCGTGCAACCGGCCCTCCAGGCCCTGCAGCCCTGGGGGGCGGAGGGCGTCACGCAGGTATAGGATGGGGGCATGCCCCATCCCTTAAGCCCGCTCCCGAGAGCGTGCCGTTCCGTCCCGGCGATGAGCCCGGGCCCAGGGAACCTGCGGCCCAGATCCTGGCTGGCCCTGACGGCGGTGCTGTTCTTGGGTGGCGCATTGTTCCTCGGCGGCGGGCTTTCCTGCCACCGCGCCTGCCCTGTGGCCCGCGACCCAGCCCTGGTGATCGCCCTGCGCATGCAACCGAATCAGGCCGCTCGGGCCCAAGCTCTCCGCGAAACCCTTCAGGAAACCTTCGCCTTTGCGGGCGCCCTCCCGGTCTTCCCGGCCTCCGGAACCTGGGAACCGGGCCCCCGCCCCTACTTGGCCCTCGATCTGGTGGCGGAGGAACGTGAAGGATCCTTGGAGTTCCGGGGTCGATGGGGGTGGATCGAACCCCGGCATCAAGTGGCCTGGCAACCCTTCGAACTTCCGGCCCTGCCACCTCGCAGGGCCCTGGAAGCCCTGGCGGCGCGCGTGGACCTGCCCCTGGACCGCACGGCCCTGGACGCGTGGCTCCCCCAGCGGCCCGAGGTGTTCTGGGCCGCCCTGGACCTCGGCCCGCACCCCGCCTCGCGCGGCAGGGCCGAAGCGTTGGCGCGCCTGGAGCCACCCTCCGGCCTCCTCATGGCCCGCCATGCCCGGGCCCTGCGCCAGGCGCTGTGGGACCTTCCGGAGGATGGCCGGAGGCTGTGGGAGGAGGCCCGGGACTGGAGCGCCCGGGCGGTCGCCAAGGCGCCGGAGTCTCCGGCGGCCTTGGCCGAGTGGGCCCACCACGCCATCCACGCCGGAGAAGGTCGGACTGTCCTCCCGCGTCTGCTGGAGATTCAGCGGCGCAACCCCCGCTCACCGGACCTCGCCTACCTGGTGTCCTACGCGGCCCGGTACGCCGGGCGGCTCGACCTGGCCACCGCCGCCCTGGACCGGCAGGCCGCCCTGGACCCCCGGGCCGCCGCCCTTCCGCCGAGCCAGACAGCACGCCTGTACGTCGGCGACCTGGAGGGTTTCGAGCGGGGGCTTGGCGGCTCCTCCGGCGGGACCTGGCGCGCCTACGGCGGCCTCCAGCGCGGCCGGCTGGCCCTCTTCCGAGGCGACCGGAACGGCGCCCGTGGCCATTTCCAGCGGGCGTGGGAGGACGCGGACAGCCACCGGACCGGACGGGACCTGGCCGGGGCCTACCTCGCTGCCCTCGGGGAGCGCCCCTCCGAAGCCCCGGCCCTCATCCAGGGTCTGGAGCGCCAGCGGCGGGAGCGGGGCCTCTGCGACGGAGAACTGGTCCTGATGATGAGCGAAGCCGCGGCCCTGGCCGGCGATGCCAGCCTGGCCCAGGATCTGGCCGACCAGGCCTACACCGAAGGGTTTTCCTGCAGCCGCTGGTTCCGGAAGAATCCCCTCCTGGAATCCTTGAGGGGCAGCCAACGGTGGGAAGGGCTCCTCCAACGGGTCCGTGAACGAGAGGCCCTGGTGAAGGACCTCGCCCCCTGAAGCCGGTGGTCAGTCCGCCCTGAAGGCCCTCAGCCAAGCCTCGTCCCGCACGGGGATCCCCAGGGCTTCGGCCTTGGCGAGCTTGGAGCCCGCCTTCTCACCGGCGAGGAGCAGGGTGGTCTTGGCGGACACGCTGCCCGTGACCTTGGCGCCCAGTCGCCTGAGCAGCGCTTCGGCGTCTTCACGGGAGAGGGTCGGCAAGGTGCCTGTCACCACAGCTGTTTCGCCCGCCAGGGGCAGATCCGAAGCCGCCCGCTCCGTCGGGGGTTCCGGAGCGATGCCGAGGTCCGCCAGCTGCCCGGGAAGATCCGGGTGCAGGGCCGCGAAGGCGCGCAGGGCCGCGGCCACCTTGGGGCCCACCTCCTCCACCCGCTGCAGGGCCTCCTCCGGTGCGGCCCAGAGGGCCTCCAGGCTGCGGAAGGCCTCCGCCAGCAGCTCCGCCGTGCGGGCCCCCACGAAGGGGATGCCCAGGGCGTGGAGCCAGCGGGCCAGGGGCTTGGTCCGGGCAGCCTCCAGTTCGGCCATCAGGTTCTGGGCGCTCTTCTCGGCCATGCGGGGAAAGGCCGCGAGGTAGGCCACCCCTTGGCGGACGTCCGCCAGGAGCCGGAAGAGGTCCCAGGGCTGCAGGAAGCGGCCCTCCGCCACCAGTTGTTCCACCAGGGCCTCGCCCAGGCCTTCGATGTCCAGGGCCGAGCGCCCGCCGAAATGGAGCAGGCGGGCCGCGAGCTTCGCGGGGCATTCGGGGTTCAGGCAGCGGTGGGCCACCTCGCCTTCGTCCGTCTTGCCCACGGCGCCTCCGCACTCGGGACAGGCGGCGGGCACCTCGGGCAGGGACGCATCCTC
This sequence comes from Acidobacteria bacterium ADurb.Bin340, assembly GCA_002068835.1. Lineage (GTDB taxonomy): Bacteria > Acidobacteriota > Holophagae > Holophagales > Holophagaceae > MWBB01. Next base: position 4,565 of record MWBB01000103.1, read on the forward strand.
CGGCAGGGTGTCCGGCACCACGGCCACCACCTTGGGAATCACCTCGCCGCCCTTCTCGATGAAGACCCGGCAACCGACCCGCAGGCCCAGCCGCGCCAGTTCCTCCGCGTTGTGCAGGGTGGCGCGGCGCACCGTGGAGCCCGCCACCTCCACCGCCGCCAGTTCCGCCACGGGCGTGAGCTTGCCCGTGCGGCCCACCTGCCAGGTGATGCCCAGGACTTCGGTGGTGGCCTGGAGGGCCGGAAACTTGAAGGCGATGGCCCAGCGGGGCACCCGGTCCGTGGCGCCCAGCAGGGCCTGGCTGGCGGCCTCCGCCACCTTGAGCACCACGCCGTCGGTGTCGAAGGGCAGGCGCAGGCGGGCTTCCCGTTGGGCCTCGATGAAGGCCAGCACCGCGTCCAGGTCACCCTGCACCACAGCAGGCATGGCGCCGAAACCCCACGCCGCAAGCCGACGCATGGCCTCCGGGTGCTCCTCGGCCCCTAGCAGCTGCCAGGGCAGGAACTGGAGACGCCGCCGGGCCACCTCCCGGCTGTCCAGCAGCTTCAAGGTGCCGCTGGCGGCGTTGCGGGGGTTGGCGAAACGGGCTTCGCCCCGGGCATCCCGCTCCGCATTGAGCTGCTCCCAGCGGCGGCGGCTGAGGAACACCTCGCCCCGCACCTCGAGCCGCTCCGGTGCCTCCGCCGGAAGCACCAGGGGGATGTCCGCGATGGCCCGGGCGTTCTCCGTGACCGATTCGCCCGTTTCCCCATCACCCCGGGTGAGGGCTTCCACCAGTTCACGGCCTTCGTAGCGCAGGGCCAGCGAAAGGCCGTCCACCTTCAGTTCCGCCGCGAAGCGCAGGGGCACCTCCGGCGGCAGGCCCTTCCGCACCCGGGCCTCCCACTCCCGCAGCTCCGCCTCGCTGTAGGCGTTGTCGAGACTCAGCATGGGAACGCCATGGCGGCCCTTGGGGAAGGCCTCCACCGGCGGCGCACCCACACGCCGGGTCGGACTGTTGGGATCCGCCAGCAGCGGGTAGGCCGCCTCCAGATCCTTCAGTTCCTTCTCCAGAGCGTCGTACTCCGCGTCAGAGACCAGGGGCGCATCCAGCACGTAGTAGCGGCGCCGGTGCTCCAGCACCTGGGCCGCCAGTTCCTGCAGACGCGCCTGGATGTCCATCACTTCACCTTCGTGCGGTAGGCCACGGCCATCACCACGCCCAGGCCCAGGAAGTAGCTGAGGGTGCTGGAACCGCCCGCGCTGAAGAAGGGCAGCACCATGCCCTTGTTGGGCAGCAGGCCCACCACCATGCCCACGTTCACGAGCACCTGCAGGCTCAGGGTGGCGCAGGCCCCCACGCAGAAATAGAGTTCTGCGGCGCTGCGGGCATCGCGCCCGATGTCGAGGATGCGCGTGAGCAGCCAGCCGAAGAGGCCGAGCGCCATGAGCACGCCCAGGAAGCCCCGCTCCTCGGCCCACACGCTGAACACGAAATCCGTGGTCTTCACGGGCAGGAAGTTGAGCTGGGTCTGGCTTCCCGCCGTGAAGCCCTGGCCGAGAATGCCCCCCGCGCCGATGGCGATGCGGCTCTGATTGGTCTGGTAGCCCTTGCCCTGCAGGTCCGCGTCGGGATCCAGCATCGTGAGCACCCGCTGCTTCTGGTAGGGCTTCAGCAGATGGTTCCAGGCCACCCACCCGAAGCCCACGCAGGCCACCAGCCCCAGGGCCACCCACCGGGCCCGGAGCCCCTTCAGCAGGGGAATGATCAGAAGGATGGGCAGGAAGCTGAGGGCCATGCCGAGGTCCGGCTGCTTGAAGACCAGCAGCATCGGGAAGGCCACCAGGCCGATGGCCCCGATGAAATCCCAGGCCGTCAGTTGATCCGGGGGGCGGGAGCCCAGGCGATGGGCCACGAAGAGCAGGGTGATCCACTTCATCAATTCCGAAGGCTGGAACGTGAGGCCACCCACCTCCAGCCACCGCTGGGCTCCGCCGATGCGCTTGCCCACCACGAAGACCGCCGCCAGCAGGAGCAGCCCGAACAGGTAGGCCGGCAACCCCATGCGGAAGAGGTGCCGGGGAGGCACGGAAGCCACCCAGATCATCAGCAGGAACCCCAGGAAGAACCAGACCCCCTGCTTCATCCAGATGGTGGACTGGGGCGTGCCCCGGGCCGCGGAGAAGAGGGTCAGCAGCCCCATCAGCACCAGCAGCAGCATGGGGATCAGCAGCGTGGCATCCAGCGCCTTGAGACGGTTCCTCACGGCGCGCCTCCGGCGGGAGCCGAAGCAGCCACCGGCGCGGGCCGCAGAGTGGTGCCCGGCGGCGGCAGCGGCTTCGCCAGGCGATCCACGAACCAGTACTGGCAGAGCTTCTTGGCGATGGGCGCGGCGCTGGATGCGCCGAAGCCCGCGTTCTCCACCACCACCGCGAAGGCGATCTGGGGGTTTTCCCGGGGGGCGTAGCCCGCGAACAGCGCATGGTCCCGGAAGCGTTTCTCGAAACTGGCGTACTGCCCACGGTCCTTGAAGGCCCGCACCTGGGCCGTTCCCGTCTTGCCCACCATCTTGACCCCTTCCAGGCGGCTGCCCCGGGCCGTGCCTTGTTCCACCACTTGGTAGAGCCCTTCCTCCAGCACCTCCGCCACGCGGGGATCCAGCCCCAGTTCCTGGGGCGGAGGCGGAGGAACGACTTCCAGGGCCCCTGTGGTTTCATTGCGGCGCCCGTAGAGCAGATGGGGCGTATGCAGTCGACCGCGGGTCGCCAGCATCCCGTAGAAGCGGGCCAGGGCCAGCGGCGTCAGGCCGGTGTCCCCCTGGCCGATGGCGACGCTGATGGTTTCGCCCGCATACCAGCGTCGAGCCTCGTCGGTCTTGCCCACCTTCGCCTTCCAGGCCCGGTTGGGCACGCGGGAGGCGCTTTCGGCGGGAAGATCCACGCCCGTCTTGCCCACCAGCCCGTATTTGAGGGCCGCCGCATGGATCTCGTCGATGTCCAGCCGCGATCCCAGCTCGAAGAAGTAGGAGTTGCAGCTTCCTGAGATCGCGGGAAGCAGCGTCATGGAACCATGGACGTGCTCGCAGCGGAAGAACCGTCCGTACAGGTTCTTGCCGCCGGGGCAGTGGATGACCGTGGAGGGCGTGATGATCCCCTTCTCCAGGGCCGCCAGGGCCATGAGCAGCTTGAAGGTGGAACCTGGCGGATACAGCCCCTGGGTGGCGCGGTTCATCATGGGCCGGGCGGGGTTGCGCATGAAGTAATCCACCTGCTCCTGGGTGAGGCGATCCAGGAACAGATTGGGATCCATGGACGGACTGGAGAACATCGCCAGGATGCCCCCATCCCGGAGGTCCAGCACCACGCCGGCCCCGTTCTCGGCCCCGAAGGATTCCGCCAGCACCTGCTGGAGCCCCGCATCCAGCGTGAGGTAGGCGCTCTGTCCCGGGATCGGCTCCTTCACGCTGTAGAGGGCGACTTCCCGCCCCAGCTGATCCACCAGGATCCGGCGCATGCCGTCCTCACCCTTGATCAGATCGTTGTGGGCCGCCTCGAAACCGGACCGCCCCACGATCTCACCCAGCCGGTAGCGGTCCGGCGCTTCGGCCAGAAGCCGTTCGTCGACCTCCCCCACGTAACCCAGCGCATGCCCCGCCAGTCCCTCCCCCAGGTACACCCGGCGGGGGGCCGCCTGGACGCTGAGAAAGGGGAACCGCGAACGCAGCAGTTCCGCCTGGGCCAGGCCGGTTTCATCCAGGTTCGCCTGGAGCACCACCAGACGGTTGCCCGCGGCCTGGCGACTGGCGGCGATACGGCGCTTCAGCTCTGCGGGTTCACGGCCCAGAACCCGCGCAAGGGCTTCCACCTGCGCCAGATCCCTGGGCAGATCCTCCGACTGGATCACCAGGTTCAGGGCCCGGCGGTTGTCCACCAGCTCGTTCCCGTTCCGGTCGTAGATGATCCCTCTCGGAGCGGGCGTCGTGC
>MWBB01000104.1 GCA_002068835.1 Acidobacteria bacterium ADurb.Bin340
GACGATGTGAAACCGCGCGCCCAGCGGCGTCAGAGGCCTTCCACGATGGAACCCCATCGCGGTGCGGCCTCTTCCCTCTCGGTATCGCCTTCGGCGATACGCGAGACACACAGACTGATGCTGGTTCACGCGGTTTGACATCGTCGCGGCTCCTCGGGAGTTTTGTTAGGCGCTCTAAACCAGCATCAGAAGAAAGGCGAAGGCCGTGGCGAGCACCCCCGCAACGAGGAATTGGGGCACCTTGTTCATCCGGAACCGGGCCGTGATGCTCTCGATGACGCCCACCATCCCCGCCAGCAGGAGCAGCCCCAGGTAGTAGGCCCCCCAGTCCAGCCAAGGGCTGGAGGTCCGGGGCAGGACGGGGCCGAGGATAAGGGCGGCCAGCACCAGCAGCTTGAGGCTCGCGCCATAGAGCACGAGCGCGAAGGGGCGGCCGGAATGGTCCAGCACCATGACCTCGTGGATCATGGTGAGCTCCAGGTGGGTGTTGGGATCATCCACGGGAATGCGGCTGTTCTCGGCCAGGTACACCACCAGCCACCCGGCCAGGACGAGCATCAGGGGACCCGCGGCCCGGGAGAGGGTGAATCCGGGCGATGCGAGCATCGTCGAAAGGGAAAGGCTGTCGGTGGATTTGGCCAGGGCAGCAAAACCCAGGAACAGCGCAGGTTCGCAGAGCACCGCAAAGCGCACTTCCCGGGCCGCGCCCATGCCTTCGAAACTCGATCCGGTGTCCAGCGCCGAGAGCACGGTCAGGAAACGAGCCAGACCGAACAGGTAGGCAAACAGGATCACGTCGCCCTGAAAGTGGAGCGGCGCCGGCATGTGCCCGAACGGGACAAGCAGGGACGCGACAAGCCCCGCAGCCACAGTCCCCACAGGACCCGCCAGGAACACCCAGGTGGTGGTCCGGCTCCGCAAGGTCTCCTTCCGGGCGAGTTTCGCCAGATCGTAGTAGAGCTGAAGCACGGGAGGGCCGGCCCGGCCGGCGATCCGCGCCTTCACCTTGTTGATGAGGCCGGGCAGCAGGGGCCCCACCAGCAGGGCCGTCAGGAGGTGCAGGACTGTGTGCAGCGCGCGGGGGAAGAAGGTTTCAGTCATCGTTCGGACCTCTCATCCCAGCAGCCTGGGCCGGGCCAGAAGCCACAGGAAGGTCCCCAGGAGGGCAACCAGGATGTAGAGCAGGTAGGCGGACAACTGCCCCTGCTGGAGATGCCGGAAACGCTGGGACTGCTCCGAAAGCCACGCCATTCCCGGCAGGATGCGGCCATCCCCCAGTGCATCCTGGAGCTTCACCCGGAGGTTCGCCGGTTTCGGGAAGAGAGCCCGGATGCGCCGGGACACAATCTGCACCCCGGGCCATGAAGCGGCCCAGCCTTCCGAGAACGAGCTTCCGGTGTATTCCATGCGGCAGGTGGGACGGGCATAGCCGCAATCCCAGGTGGGGGGCCGAGGCAGGGCTGGATCGCGCTGCGGCCCGCGGCTCATCCAGAATTGCAGGATCCCGGCCAGCGCCAGGAACAGCAGCAGGAGGACGGCGATCAGCCCCAGGTCGAAGCGCAGCCCCTGCGCCAGCAGCCCGGCGGCCTCTGGAGCCAGCACGCCGACCACCCGATCGAGCACCGGGAGCAGCAGGACGCCGCCCAGACCGATCCCGAGGCAGAGGCAGGCGAGAACAGCCATCGGAACCAGCATGGAAGGCCCCGGATCATGGGCGTGGTCCACCGCCGCGCTGCGGGGCTCCCCCAGGAACACCATGCCGAAGAACTTGGCGAAGGCCACCGCCGCGAAGCCTCCTGTCAACGCCAGCCCCGGAATCGACAGGGCCGTCACCCACGAAGAGCCCTGCGCGATGGCGGCGAAGAGACCGCGATACAGGAACCACTCGCTGAGGAAGCCGTTGAACGGCGGGAGAGCCGAGACCGCGAGCACACCGGGGAAGAGCAGGAGCGCCGTGCGGGGCATGCGGGCGCCGAGGCCGCCCAGCGCATCGATCTGCCGGGTACCCGTGGCGTGCAGCAGGGAGCCCGCCCCCATGAAGAGCAGGGATTTGAACAGGGCGTGGTTCCAGACATGGAAGATCGCGCCCCCGAAGCCCAGGGCTGCAACCCAGGGCGATCCCCAGGCCCGCCCCAGCCACCCGAGGCCCAGTCCGATGCCGATGATCCCAAGGTTCTCCACGCTCGAATAGGCGAGCAGCCGCTTGTAGTCGTTCTGGGCCAAGCTGCAGACAACCCCGTACACGGCCGTGGCGACCCCCAGGATCAGCACACCTTCGCCCACAGCGGACGGGACCTGGGGCAGCAGGCTGGCAACGCGCAGCATCCCGTAGATGCCCATCTTCAGCATGATGGCGGAGAGGATGGCCGAGACATGGCTCGGGGCGGCGGCGTGGGCCTCCGGAAGCCAGAAATGGAGGGGGATGAAGCCCGCCTTGAATCCGAACCCCGCCAGCGCGGCCAGCAGGATGGCCCCATCCAGGACCCCTGAGGATCCGGCCACCGGAAGCCACGAAAGGCTTCCCATCCGATGGAACAGCATCCCCACCATCGCAATGAGCACCAGGGTTCCGGTGTGGGTGCACATGAGGTAGATCCATCCGGCGCGCTGGACCTCCGGCTTCTCGTGGTCCGCCTGCACCAGGAAGAAGGCAGCCAGGGCCATCGCCTCCCAGCCCATGAGGAACAGCACACCCTGACGGGCCGTGAGCACCAGCAGCATCGAGGCGGTGAGGACCGCGAAGAAGACGCGCACCTGGCGCGCATGCCCCCGATTCTGGTTCAGGGGCCAGTACTCCCGGGCATAGATCACCCCCAGTCCGGAAACGAGGGCGAGGGGCAGCATGAAGGCCGCGGCCAGCGGGTCGATCTCGAGGCGCGCCGGAGCATCCCAGAGGCGGAAATCCAGGCCCGCCGCCTTTCCGGTGGCCAGCACCCGGATCGCGGCTCCGAGGCTCGCCAGGGCCCCAAGCCCGCCCAGGATCTGGTGGAGGGTTTCCCGGGGCCCTTTCCCAAGCAGCGCCAGGGCAGCCATCAACCAAGCCCCCATGGCCAGAAGGACGAGGAAGAGAGGCAGCATCGCGATTCCGCTCCACGAAACGCCGCGTCGACACGTTTCCGTCAAGGACGCAAGAGACCTTTCGAATCGCTGGTGCGGCTGGATTCAGGATAGCAGGGCGGATCCGGGATCAGAGGTAGGCCGCATGGCCCGTCACCGCCTGCCCCACGATGAGCGCATGGATGTCGTGGGTGCCTTCGTAGGTGTAGACGCTCTCCAGGTTCGCCATGTGCCGCATCACCGGGTACTCATCCAGGATCCCGTTGGCGCCGAGGATGGTCCGCGCTTTCCGGGCAATGTCCAGGGCCATGTGGGTGTTGTTCATCTTGGCTAGGCTCACCTGGGCCGGGGTGGCCTTCCCCGCATCCTTGAGGCGGCCCAACTGCAGCGCCAGGAGCTGTCCCTTGGCGAGTTCGCTCACCATCCCGGCGAACTTCTCCTGCTGGAGCTGGAAGGCGGCGATGGGCCTGTCGAACTGGATGCGGCTCTGGGCGTAGTCCAAGGCGCACTGGTAGCAGGCGTCAGCAGCGCCCAGCACCCCCCAGGCGATGCCGTAGCGGGCCTGGGTGAGACAGGAGAGCGCCGCCTTGAGGCCCTGGGCCTCCGGCAGCAGGCTGGCGGCTTCATCCACCACCACGTCCTCCAGCACCAGTTCGCTGGTGACGGAGGCCCGCAGGCTCCACTTGCCATGCATCTCCGGCGCCCGGAATCCCGGCGTGCCCTTCTCCACCAGGAACCCCCGGATGCCTTCCGGCGTCTGGGCCCACACCACCGCCACATCGGCCACGGTGCCGTTGGTGATCCACATCTTGGTGCCGTTGAGGCGCCACTTCCCGCCCTCCAGCCGCTCGGCCCGGGTGAGCATGCCGCCGGGATTGCTGCCGAAATCAGGCTCCGTGAGACCGAAGCATCCCACCACCTCGCCCTTGGCCAGGCGGGGCAGCCAGTGGAGCTTCTGGGCTTCGCTGCCGTAGGCGAAGATCGGGTGCATCACCAGGGCGCCCTGCACCGAGGCGAAGGAGCGCAGGCCCGAATCGCCCCGCTCCAGCTCGTACATCAGCAGCCCGTAGGCCACGCTGGAGAGCCCGGCCCCGCCGTAGGCCTCGGGCAGCGTGGGGCCGAAGAACCCCAGGCCGCCCATGGCCCGGATGAGGTGGGCGGGAAAGGTCTGGGCCTGGGCGTGCTGTTCGATGATGGGCAGCACCTCCGCATTCACGAAGGCCCGGGCGGCCTCGCGCACCATGCGTTCCTCGTCCGTAAGGAGCCCCTCCAGTCCCATGAAGTCGGTGAAATGGGTGAAGCCTGCCGATGCGCCCGCCATGGATGCCCCCGGGAAACGGTGCTCCGAGCTTGACGCGGAGCGGCCTCCAGCGCCAGGCGATCCGCCCATGACCCTCCGGACGACCCGCGCCACAATCAAGGGTTCCCTGGGAGGTCCTCATGTCCATCCGCTCCTGCCTGTCCGTCGGCCTGGCGCTGGCGGCCCCGGCTCTCGTGGCCGCCGCCCCGGCGCCCAGCCCCCTGCCGAAGGATCTGGATGCCTACATCCTCAAGGCCCTGCAGACCTTCGAAACGCCGGGGGCCGCCGTGGCCGTGGTGAAGGATGGCCGCATCGTGCTGGCCAAGGGCTACGGCATGAAGAAGCTGGGGGATCCGGCCCCCGTCACGGAACGGACCCGGTTCCAGATCGCCTCCAACTCCAAGGCCTTCACCGCGGCCCTGCTGGCCCAGTTCGTGGACGAAGGCCGCCTGAAGTGGGATGACCGGGTCATCGATCACCTCCCCTGGTTCCGCCTCCACGACCCCTACGCCACCCGCGAATTCACGGTGCGGGATCTTCTCACCCACCGCAGCGGACTGGGCCTTGGCGCCGGGGACCTGCTCTGGTTCCGCTCCGGCTACGGCCGCCGGGAGATCCTGGAGCGCTTCCGCGCCATCGCCCCCGTCACCAGCTTCCGCAGCGCCTACGCCTACGACAACGTGCTCTACATCGCCGCAGGCGAGGTGGCCGCGGCCCTGGGCGGCAAGAGCTGGGAAACCCTGGTGGAGGAGCGGATCTTCCAGCCCCTGGGCATGGCCTCCGCCACGCCGGTGTTCCGGGCCTCCGCCGACGACGCAACGCCCCACGCTCCCGTGGACGGGATCGTGCGGCCGGTGGCCCCGGACCGGGATGACGCCGCGGCTGCCGCGGCGGGCATCCAGGTGAACGTGCAGGACCTGGCAGCCTGGGTGAAGGTCCAGCTCGACGAAGGCCGCATCGATGGCACCCGGAGGATTTTCACCGAGGCCCGCAGCCGGGAGATGTTCACGGCCGTCACCCCCCAGCCCATCCGGCCCACCCGCATCGAGAGCCTCAAGCCCCTGACACCCGCCTTCGCCGCCTATGGCCTGGGCTGGGAGCTGCGCGACTACCGGGGCGTGAAGGTGGCCACCCACACCGGCGCCCTCACGGGCACCACCAGCCGCGTGCTGCTGGTGCCCGAAAAGAAGCTGGGCATCATCGCCCTGACCAACGGCGAGAACCGGGTGTGGGATGCCATCATCTGGCGCATCCTGGACCACCAGCTGGGCCTGCCCTTCCACGACTGGACCGCGGCCTTCCAAGAGGCCAGGGACGCCGGGCTCAAGCATGCCGCTGAAGTGCAGGCCCGACTGGCGGCAGCGAAGCCCGCCGGGGGCCAGCCCAGCCTGCCCCTTTCCGGCTTCGCCGGGGCCTACCGGGATGCCTGGTACGGCGATGCCGCCCTTGCGGAAGAGAACGGCCGCCTGGTGCTGCGCTTCAAGCCTTCGCCCACCTTCGTCGGCGATCTGGAATTCTGGGGCTGGAACACGTTCAAGGTGCGCTGGCGGGAACGCACCATTCCCGATGCCTTCCTCACCTTCGCCATCAACGAGGAAGGCCGTCCCGTGCAGTTCACCATGAAGGCCATCTCCCCTCTGGCGGACTTCAGCTTCAACTTCCACGACCTGAGCTTCACGCCGGTCCCGTAGGCTGGCCCTCGGCGGAAACGATGCGAGGCGCCCCGGGAATGCTCCGGGGCGCCCTGTTTCTATCGCGCGTTGGCTTCTTCCAGGAACTGCCGCAGGTCCTTGTCCTGCCCGAAGATCACCAGCAGATCCCCCGCCTCGAATGGTTCGGCCAGGGAGACCGGTCCCAGGGTCCGGAGAGGGGCTTCCGGGGGAGCGTCGCGGCCCAGGAGGCTGGAAACCAGCCCCTTCTCCCGCCGTTTGACGGTCACCAGGCGGATGGCGAAACGATCGAAGAACGTTCGACGCCACTCGAAATCCGGCCCCACGAAGGCCTGCGGGATCTCGACCTCCACCAGGGCATAGCCGCTGCCCAGATCGATGCCGTTCACCACCCCCTTGAGCAGCATCGAATGGGCCAGGCCCCGGGCCGTGAACTCCTCCGGGATCACCAGCCGATCCACCTTGAGGAGGCGCAGCAGCCGCTCGTGCATGGGGGAGAGCACACGGCACACCATGCGCCGGGCGCCCAGTTCCTGGGCCTTCATGGTGAAGGCCAGGCTGGCCTCGAAGTCATCGCCGATGGCCAGGATCACGGCATCGAAATCATCCACGGGAAAGCGTTCCAGCACAGTGGGATCGTCGAAGGGCGCGCAGACGGCCGTGGAGGCCGAGTCCTTCACCGCCGAGACATTGTCATCCCGCCGGTCGATGGCGATCACTTCAGCCCCCAGCTGGGCAAGATTCTGGGTCAGGTTCCGCCCGAAGACCCCCAGCCCGATGATCAGGTATTTCATGGCATCGCCTCAGTTCAGGATGATCGTCGTTTCCGGGTAACGGAAGGCGGGGCGGACCTTGGGAGGCAGCAGGCTGCCGACGAAGGTCAACACCCCCACGCGGCCCACCAGCATGGCCAGCACCAGCAGCAGCTTGGCCGGAGCCCCCAGCTGGGGCGTGATGCCCCGCGTGAGGCCCACGGTGCCCACGGCGCTCACCGCCTCGAAGAGCAGATCGAAGGGCGGCAGTTCCGGGTGCAGCACGCACAGGCTCACGGTGATGATCGCCAGGAAGGCCGCCGCCACCAGAATGATGGACAGTGCACGGTTGGCCAGTTCGTCGCTGAACCTCCGGTGGTAGGCCTCGATGTCATGGCGGCCCAGGAGCACCCGCTTGAGGGAGAGCACGGCCACGGCCAGCGTGGACGTCTTGATGCCGCCGGCGGTGCTGGAGGGACTGCCCCCCACGAACATCAGAAGGATCAGCAGGGCCACGGTGGCAGGCATGGCCCCCTGCACATCCGTGATGGCGAAACCGGCCGTACGCGCTGTCACGGAATGGAAGAGGGCCGTGAACCCCGAAGACCCGGCCTTGGGCCCCACCCCGAACAGGAATTCCGTCACCCAGATGGCCAGGGTTCCACCGACCAGGAGCATCACCGTGGTCCAGAGCACGATGCGGCTGTTGGCGGAAAGCCGGGCCGGAACGGAGCGGGTGTACCGCATCCGGTAGCGCAGATGATCCCTCAGGTAGGTGTAGAAGCTCTTCACCACCGGGAAGCCCAGCCCGCCCATCACGATGAGCATCATGATCACCGAGAGGAAACCGGTCTCGGTGGCCACCCGGGGATCCGCCAGACCGGGCCCCAGGGTGCTGAATCCGGCGTTGCAGAAGGCCGAAACGCTGTGGAAGAGGGCAAAGAAGGAGAGCCCTTCACCGGCCAGGGGCCCATCGGCCAAGGACGCATGGATGAACAGGGCGCCCGCCAGTTCCAGGGTGGCCGTGAAACCCACGATGAGGGCCAGGACCATCCCGATCTGGCCCAGGTTGTCCTCGCTGAGAAGGTCCTGGAGGCCCACCCGGCTGCGGAGGGAAACCCCCCCGGCCATGAAATAGGCGAAGAAATAGGTCAGGGTCATCACCCCCAGCCCGCCCACCTGGATGAGCCCCAGCAGCACCCACTGGCCGTGGGCCGTCAGCACGGTGCTGATGTCCAGGGGCGTGAGCCCCGTCACGCACACTGCGCTCGTGGAAAGGAACAGCGCATCCACCCAGGACAGGCCGCCATGACTGGCTTGGGGCGTCTTCAGGAGCAGGGCCCCCAACCCGATGAGACCGGCAAAACTCAGGATGAAGACCAGGCCGGGACTCAGGGTTCGACTGTGGAACAGCTTGAGGCTCCGCAAGGCCCGGAGGGCGATGAGCCCCACCACGGTCAGCTGGTTGAGGGCCATGAAGAGCAGGGCCAGCGTGCTGGCGGAAATCATGGAGGTGCGGGCCCCCAGCCAGGCCACCGCCCGTCCGCCCAGCACCAGCTCCAGGGCCACCGCCGCCGTCAGCAGAAGTTCCAACCGGTGTTCCCGGATGAAGGCCCAGGGGTGCACCTGCACCAGGACCCGCACGGCTTCCTGGCCCACGAACACCGCCAGCAGCCAGGTGGTGGCCGT
>MWBB01000105.1 GCA_002068835.1 Acidobacteria bacterium ADurb.Bin340
CTGGGCGAAATGCTCATGGTGGAGGCGGGCACGGACCAGGTGCCCAACGACACCACCACCGTGCTGAAGGCCCTGGCCCTCACCCGGCTGCTCTGCCCCAGCACCAACATCCCCAGCACCACGGCCCTGGCCACGCTGGATCCCGCATCGGGCCGCGCCAACGGCCTGCTGCGGGGCGCCAACGTGATCATGCCCAACGTCACCCAGCCCAAGTACCGGGAGCTGTACCAGATCTACCCCGGCAAGGCGGGCCTCCACGAAACCGCGGACATCACCACGGCCCGCATCCGGCAGCAGATCGAATCCCTGGGCCGCAGCATCGGCCAGGGTCCCGGCACCAGCCCCGCCCTGCTGCGCCGGGACGAGGCCTGAACAGGCCCGACAGAGAAGCTCCACAATCCCGGTGAACCCTACGGGAAATTCAACACAAAATTGATTGTTAAATATTTTTGAAATAAATTTCAAACAGGATGACAGGATGGACAGGATTTTTAGATTTCTCATCCTGTTCATCTTGCCATCATGTTGTTAATTTTTTTGCATCACCAGCACTATCGAAAACAGACCAGAAAAAACTCTATTAATTAAAATCAAATCAACCATTCTATTCATTTTGACCTCCTGTTGTCACGTTTTCCCGCTGAGGGTTCAACCTGAGCATTCACCCTGGGTTTTCAGGCTGTTTCGTGGGACGCTGGAAGGCTGGCCTGCTCCCGGTGTGCTGCGAGGGGCCCTGGAGACCTTCATGACCGCATCCACCACCTTTGCCGGGCTGGGCCTGGCGCCCTCCCTGTTGGCCTCCCTGGCCGCCAGGGGCTACGAGGCTCCCCTGCCGGTGCAGGCGGCGGCCATCCCGCCGGGCCTGGAGGGCCGCGACCTGCTGGTGCAAAGCCGCACGGGCTCGGGCAAGACCCTGGCCTTCGGGCTGCCCCTGCTCCAGCGCCTCACGGAGGCCGCCCATCCCCAGGCCCTGGTGCTGGCCCCCACCCGGGAGCTGGCGGAGCAGGTGGCCTCGGAGCTGCGCCGCTTCCGCGCCGTGGATGTGGCCCTGCTGGTGGGCGGCCTGGGCTACGGGCCCCAGCTCCGCGCCCTGGAGAAGGGTTCGCCCGTGGTGGTGGGCACCCCGGGCCGCGTGAAGGATCATCTGGAACGGGGCACCCTCCAGCTGGGCCAGCTGGCCATGGTGGTGCTGGACGAGTGCGACGAGATGCTCAACATGGGCTTCCTGGAGGACGTGGAGGCCATCCTGGCCCAGGCCCCCAAGGGCCCCCAGACCTTCCTCTTCAGCGCCACCCTCCCGCCGCCCATCGCCCGCCTGGCGGAACGTTTCCTGAAGAACCCGCTGCGCCTGGACCTGGGCGGCGAGGGCCAGCCCACGGCCCACGCGGACATCGCCCACACCCCCGTGCAGGCACCAGACCACCTGCAGGTGAAGGCCCTGGTGAACCTGCTGCTGAATGACGCGCCCAGCGCCGCGCTCATCTTCACCAAGACGAAGATCCACAGCGAGGAAGTGGCCGAGGAACTCACGGCTTCGGGCCTCCCGGCGGCCTTCCTCCATGGGGACCTGCACCAGGGCACCCGCGCCCGCATCCTCGAACAGTTCAAGCGGGGCCAGCTGCGCTACCTCGTGGCCACGGATGTGGCCGCGCGCGGGCTGGACATCACGGGGCTGCCCCTGGTGGTGCACCTCGGCATCCCCACCCAGGTGGAGGGCTACATCCACCGCAGCGGCCGCACGGGCCGCGCCGGCGCCAAGGGCACCAGCCTGGCCCTGGTGAACACCAAGGAGGGCCGCATCCTCCAGGCCTGGTCCCGCCGGGGCGCCTTCAGCCTCAGCTGGCGGGGCGTGCCGGGCCCCGACGAGATCCGCGCCGCCCGGGGCACCCGGCTGCGATCCCGCATCCTGGAAGGCGGGGAAGCCTGCCTGGAGCAGGCCCGAGCCCTCCTGGCGGACCTGGAGCCCGAACACCTGGTGGCCGGCCTTCTGGCCCTGGTCCAGACCAGCGAAAGCGAAGGCTTCGACCTGCGCCTGCCCGCCGAAGCCCCCAAGCCCTGGCGCCCCCGGCCCGAGGGAGCACCAGAGCGCCCGGCCCGCCCCTGGAGCAAGCGCCCCGAAGGCGATCGTCCCAAGCCCCCCTTCCGCAAGGATGACCGTCCCGGCGGCTGGAAGGAGCGCCCCCGCAGCGCCAAACCTGCTCCAGGCAGCGTCAAACCCTGGAACAAGAAGAAAAAAGATTAGGGTTCACCACGGAGACACGGAGAACACGGAGAAAGAAAAAAGACATCATTTTTCTCCGTGCCCTCCGTGTCTCCGTGGTTTATTTTTTTAAAAATCACATGGGCCATCTGAATCACAAAAAATTAAGCACTAAAAAAACATCTTTTATTTACAGCGGAGACACAGAGAACACGGAGAAAGACAACAATCTTCATCTTTTCTCCGTGTCCTCCGTGTCTCCGTGGTTCATTTTTTTAAAAATCACATGGGCCATCTGAATCACAAAAAATTAAGCACTAAAAAACATCTTTTATTTACAACGGAGACACGGAGAACACCGAGAAAGACAACAATATTCATCTTTTCTCCGTGCCCTCCGTGTCTCCGCGGTTTATCTTTTTTAAAAATCACATGGGCCATCTGAATCACAAAAAATTAAGCACTAAAAAAACATCTTTTATTTACAACGGAGACACAGAGAACACGGAGAAAGACAACAATCTTCATCTTTTCTCCGTGCCCTCCGTGTCTCCGTGGTTCATCTTTTTTCCAGAATCGCCAGGACCATCCGCCGGTCGGGGCTGTCGGTTTCCAGTTCATCGTAGTATTCGGCGCGGTCCACGAGATCGCCCGCCATCAGGGCGGCGGCGGCCAGCCAGGGCTGGTCCAGCAGGAGGGCGGGACTGAGGAAGCCCACGGCCACGCGCAGGGCTGACAGGGCCCAGCGGGGATTCCGCCCCGCCCGGGCGAAGTGGACCTTGCGGGCCACGTAAAGAGCCAGCTTGAGGCCACCGGCCCCCCAGATGAGGATGGGCAGGCCCGCCAGGACACCCAGCAACACATGGCCGCCCAGGAGCACCCGAGCGCTGTGGAGGTTCCAGGGCTTCGCCTTCAGCGCCACCCGGTAGAGCCGGTCCACGGCCCAGAGACTGGTGAAACCCAGGATGGCCCCGATCCTCACGGCAGGGTTCCGAAGGGCTTCCGGCAAGGGCAACAGGAGAACGGTTGCCCCCAGCCCCAGGAAGGCCGACACCAGGAGCACCTCGCGGCTGAGCCAGCTGGTGCGCACGTTCAGGACCGCCCGCCAGGCCCGCTCGGGATGCCCCAGGTGGGCCGCGGAAAGCGCCAAGGCCACCGCGCCCGCCGTCAGGAAGGGCAGCGGGCGCACCTCGGGACCCCCCGCCGCCATGGCCACCCACCACGCGGCCAGGGCCTGGAGCGTGAGGGTGAAGAGCAGCAGGGCCCACTCACCCCGCAGGGTGATCTTGGCTTCGGGCCAGGCCAGCACCTGATCCAGGAAGCGGTTCAGGCCCTTGGCCGATGGACGCTCCGGCAGGCGGTCCCGGTGGGGCACGAAACGGATGGCGGGCCGCAGCGCCGACGGCGGCAGGCCCGCCTGGGCGTGGTTGCGCTCCTCCACGGGGCCCCGCGTTTCGAGGCCCAGGGCCTCCACGGGGCAGCGGGCCACGCAGGCGGGTTCGAGCCCCTCCGCCAGGCGCTGATCGCAGAAGGTGCACTTCTCGATGGTTCCGGTCGAAGCGCTGAACTTCGGAGCGTCGTGGGGGCAAGCCCAGGTGCAGAAGCGGCAGCCCATGCAGCGCTCCGGGTGGATGACCACCGCGCCGGTGGCGGGATCCTGCGTGTAGGCATCGGCGGGACAGGCCCGCAGGCAGGCGGGATCCTCGCAGTGGTGGCAGGCCAGGGAGAGGTGGAAAAGGGGCAGGGCCGGGTGACGCATGGGGTTGAAGGTGTGGATGCGCCGCCACGCCTGGGTCTGGCGCTCCCCGTGCTCCAGCCTGCAGCCCACCACGCAGGCCCCGCAGCCGGTGCAGCGGTTGGGATCGAAGGTGAACTGCCAGCTCATGGGCGCACCCCTTCCACCTTCACCCAGCAGTCGTGGAAGGCGGCACCATGGCCGAGATCCGTCTCCCGGCCCAGGCTGAGACGGTTCACGCTGCCGCCGTCCTCCTCCCCGAACCCGTTGTAGGCCACCACCACACCGCGCCGCAGGCCGAAATCCAGCCGCAGCGGCAACACCAGTTCGCCGCGGCTGTTGAAGATGCGCACCCGATCCCCGTGGCGCAGCCCCCGGGCCTCCGCATCCTCGGGATGGAGGAAGATCGCATGCTCCGCCCCCAGACCCCGCAGGCTGGGCAGCATGTGGAACTGGCTGTGGATGCTGTTCTTGGTATTGGGCGTCAGCAGGTGGAGCTGATCGGGTTCCGAAGCCCATTCCTCGGGCTCCCGGAAATCTGCCACGGGATCCACGCCCCAGCGGGCTGCGGCCTCGTCGCTCCAGATCTCCACCTTGCCGCTGGGTGTGGAGAAGCGTCGGTCCGCCCAGGCCACCTCGGGCATCCCGGGCGCCGGCACAGGGCCCTCCCGCAGGTCGTCCAGAACGAGCCCGAGGGGCGCCAGGCGGCGGTTCAGCCAGGCTTCCACTCCGGCCTCGCCCGGTTCCGGCAGCACGGTGCGGAGGGTGGTCTCATCAATGCCCAGGCGCTGCCCCAGGGCCCACAGAATCTCCGTTTCCGGTTTCACCTCGCCGGGGGGTTCGATGACCTTGGGGCGCAGCTGGAGGTAGCCATGCCAGTAGGCGCCGATCACATCCGTCTGCTCGAAGAAGGTCTTGGCGGGCAGTACCAGATCAGCCTCCTTGGCCGTATCGGTGAGGCGCTCCTCCACCACCACCCGGAAGGCCAGGCGCCGGAAGGCTTCCCGCACGCGATTCGTGTCCGGGTTCTGGCTGAGGGGATTGCCCCGCTCCACCCAGGCGGCTCGCAGGGGTGGATCCTGCTGGGCCAGCATGTCCTGGCCCAGCCGCGCGGTGCTCACGGAAACCCGGACCACGCCATCGGGCTTTTCCGGCGGGAAGAAGTCCAGGGGATCCCTGACCGGGGAAAACACCTGTGTGGCCAAATTGGCGTACTGCCAGCCGCCGCCGGAAAGGCCGAGGTTCCCCGTGATCACCGCCAGCGCCAGCAGGGCCCGGAAGGTCTGACCCGCGTTGGTGTAGCGCTGCATGCCGAAGCCTGGAACGATCGTCATGGGCCGGATGGACGCCATGCGCCGGGCCAGCTCGCGGATCTGGGCCTCGGGCACGCCGCAGACCTCCGCCGCCCGGGTCGGCGTCCAGGCAGCCACCCGCTCGGCATAGGCCTCGAATCCCTTCACATGCTCGTTCACGAAGGCCTCGTCCACGCCGCCTTCCCGCACCAGCAGGTGGCCCAGGGCCAGGGCCAGGGCGCCATCGGTGCCGGGCCGAGGCTGGAGGAAGAGATCCGCCTTCTCCGCCGTGGGCGTGCGCCGGGGGTCGATGACCACGCAGGAAGCCCCCGCCTCGACGGCCTGATCCACGAAACGCATCTGGTGGAGGTTCGTTTCGGCGGCATTCTTCCCCCAGAACACCAGCAGCCGGGCGTTCGCCAGATCCCAGGGGGCGTTGTGGAGGTTGTCGCCCAGGGTGAGGCGCGTGGCCTCCAGGCCCGCAGGCCAGCAGAGGTCGCCATAGGTGGTGGTGCAACCGCCGAAGAGCCGCCAGAAGGCCATGCTGCAGCCGTTGAGCAGGCCCTTGGTGCCGCTGCCGTTGTAGTGGAGGAGGCTCTGGGGTTCACTCCGCAGGGGGCCCAGGCGCTCCACCATCAGATCCAGGGCCTCGTCCCAGGACACCTGTTCGAAGCCGCCGGAGGCGCATCGCCGCAGGGGATGGAGGATCCGGTCGGGATGGTAGATCCGCTCCACGTAGCTCAGGCCCTTCAGGCAGGGGCCTTCCGGCGTGGCACGGTTGCCCGGATGGGCGTCCAGGGCCGTGATGCGGCCCCCTTCCACCGTCACCTTCATGGCGCAGGTGCTGTAGCAGTTCCGGGGGCAGGCGGTGGTGACAACGGGCATGGGGGCTCCCGGCAGCGCAGTGCTCCAACCTAACCGGAGCGGCCCAGGGCCTCCATCACATCCCGCGCTGCGCCCCCACGGGCAGCGGGGATCGCGCTAGACTGGCCCCATGGCGAAAAGCTACTACGTTGGCATGGAACTGGAAGCCCCGTGCGGGCGCTGCAAGGGCGAAACGCGGCACCGCATCCACACCATCACGGACGGCACCCCCGAACGTCTTATCTGCAACAGCTGCGGGTCCGTGCACAAGTTCCGACCCGAGCGGCCCGCCAAGCCCGAAGCGGCACCCCGGGCCCCGCGCATGGCCACCCAGGCGGCTCCCAAGCCCACGGCCAGCCCGAGCCGCTTCCAGGAGTTGATGATCGCGGAGCAGGCCGGAGCCAAGGCCCAGCCCTACAGCGCCGCCCAGCGCTGGGACGAGGGCATGTGGATGGACCATCCCAGCTTCGGCCTGGGCCGCGTGCAGCGCCGCGCCAGCCGCAAGGTGGAGGTGCTCTTCCGGGAAGGCCTGAAGACCCTCATCAGCGCCTGATGTCCGCCCTCCGGGACCTGTCCTGGGCCGTGGTGGACCTGGAAACCAGCGGCGGCCGCCCCAAGGCCGGCTGGGACAAGAACGGAACCTTCCACGCCGCCTCGGAGATCACCGAGGTGGGTCTGGTGCAGCTGGCCGGACCGATCCGCCAGGAGGCCTTCACCAGCCTCTGCGCGGTGGAGGGCGGCGTGCCCGCCTTCATCCAGCGCCTCACGGGCATCACGCCCCGGCTGCTCGAGGGCGCGCCCACTTGGCAGACCGTGGCCCTGCGGCTGGCGCCGCTTGTGGAGGGCCGGGTCTGGGTGGCCCACAACGCCCCCTTCGACGGCGGCTTCCTCAAGGCCTACCTCCCCGAAGGTCTGTGGCGGCGCCACACCCTGGTCTGCACCGTGAAGCTGGCAAAGCTCCTGGTGCCCGAAGCCGCCAGCCGCAGCCTGGGCGCCCTGTGCGAAACCCTCGCCCTCTCCAACCGCCGACCCCACCGCGCCCTGCCCGATGCCGAAGCCACCGCGGAACTGCTGCAGGTGCTTCTGGAGCGGGCCGAAGCGCGGGGCCTGGATGCCGAAACCCTGCTGGAGAAGGGCCGGGTGGACTGGGCAAGGCTCTAGAAATTCACCACGGAGACACGGAGGACACTGAGAAAAGCAGAAGTCCTTTCTCCGTGTCCCCGCGGTGAGCTTTCACTCGTGTTCGCTGCCCTTCACCGCTTCGATGTGGCCGCGGATCTCGGCGATGGTTTCGGTCAGCACGGTGTCGATCATTTCCTTGGGCGGGGTCTTGATCTTCTCCCGCTCCATGAGGAGCTGGCTGATCTCCCGGGCTTCCTTGATGTCACGGTCCGCAGTCTGGAAGACCTCGTCCGGAGTCATCACCCGCTGGGCCACGCCATCCTGGATGGCCTGGGCCGCCACATCCGCGGCTTCCCGGGGAAAGACCTCCACATCGTCCATGGTGGGCATGATGTGGTCGGGGTCGAGGCCGCGGAGCTGCTGAGCCCGGGCCAGGGAGTGGGCCGCGGCGATGGCCATGGTATCGGTCACGCGGGAGGCATGGACCAGCAGGCAGCCCTTGAGGAGCCCCGGGAAGCACATGGAATTGTTCACCTGGTTGGGGAAGTCGCTGCGCCCCGTGGCCACGATGAAAGCCCCGGCTTCCTTGGCCTCGTGAGGATAGATCTCGGGCACCGGATTGGCGCACACGAACACGATGGCCTTGTCGGCCATGGCGCTGATCCACGCCTTCTTGACCACATCGGGCCCTGGGGTGGAGAGGGAGCAGAGGATGTCCGCACCCTTGCAGGCTTGCTGGATGTCCTCCACCCGCTGGGGATTCGTGGCCTGGCAGATCTGCCATTTGCGGTAGAAGCGGGGATCCGCTTTCACATCATCCCGGCCGGCATGCAGGGCGCCCTTGGAATCGAAGGCGATCACGTTCCGGGGATCCAGCCCTTCAGCCAGCAGGAGACGGATGATGGTGGCGTTGGAGGCACCGGCGCCGTGGAACACCGCCTTGACCTTCCTCCAATCCTTTCCGGCCAGCTTGATGGCGTTGATCATGCCTGCCAGGGTCACGCAGGCAGTGCCCTGGGCGTCGTCGTGCCACACGGGAATGCCGCAGTCCTGGAGGTCGTCCAGCACCTTGAAGCAGTTGGGCTGGGAGATGTCCTCCAGATTCACCGCACCGAAGGAAGGCGCCGCCATCCGCACGAAATCAATGGCCTTCTGGGCGCTGTGCTCATGGCGGGCCTTGGGCTGGAACTGGAAACCGGCCGTGTGGGCTTCGGGATCGGCG
>MWBB01000106.1 GCA_002068835.1 Acidobacteria bacterium ADurb.Bin340
TTCGTCGCCAAGACCACGCAGGGGGAGATTCGCTTCCCGGAGGACTATAAGGGCAAATGGGTGATCCTGTTCAGCCACCCGGCGGATTTCACGCCGGTCTGCACCACGGAATTCATGACGTTTGCCACCATGGCGGAGGACTTCAAAAAGCTCAACACCGAGCTCATCGGCCTGTCTGTGGACAGCCTGTTCGCCCACATCGCGTGGCTGCGCACCATCAAGGAGAAGATCGAATACAAGGGCATGAAGGGCATCGAGGTGACCTTCCCGGTCATCGAGGATTTGACCATGGAAGTAGCCAAAGCCTTCGGCATGCTGCAGCCCGGCGCCAGCAACACCCAGGCGGTGCGGGCCGTCTTCATCATCGATCCCAAGGGACTCGTGAAGACGATCCTCTACTACCCCTTGAGCAACGGCCGGAACATGCAGGAAATCAAGCGCATCCTCATCGCCCTGCAGCTTTCCGAAAAGCACGGTGTGGCCACCCCGGCCAACTGGCAGCCCGGCGAGGATGTCATTGTTCCGCCTCCCGGATCCTGCGGTGTGGCCAAGGAGCGCGCGGCCGATGCGACCGTGACCATGCACGATTGGTTCTTCAGCACCAAGCCCTGCCCCAAGGGTTGATCGATCCTTCGGTGGGGCCGGTCCAGGCGCCGGCCCCGCCGTTTTTTCGCGTACCAGCCTGGTGAATGTGGAGGTAGACCCATGTCCTGGATCCAGCCCATCGGGGTACGGATGATCCCTGCCAACTTCGGTCCCATGCGGGGCTTCGACGCCCATGCCCGGATCGAGGGCGACTGCGGCGACACGATGGAAGCGTGGCTGCGGGTGGACGGGGACCAGGTCCTGCAGGCCACCTTCACGACGGATGGGTGCGATACCAGCGTGGCCAGCGGCAGCGTGGCCGCCCACCTCTGCCAGGGCAAGACCTTCGATCAGATTCGCCGCGAGTTGACCCCCATGACGGTGCTGGAGGCCCTGGGACTGGCGGAAACGGAAGGAGCTGAAGAGGCACACCACTGCGCTGATCTGGCCCTGCGCACCTTTGAAGCCGCCGTGGAAGACCTCCTCAAGTGGCGTCGTGCCGCAGCGGCGGCCCAGGAGTGCAGCCACGGCACGTGCGGCGGCGGCGCCGAGCAGGACGGAGGGTGCGGTGAAGGCTGCTGCTCCGAATGCACCGAAAGCTGCGGCGAGCGCAAGGCCCCCGGGCCCTCCCGTTTCGGCCAGCGCCTGCTGGTGCTTTCGGGCAAGGGCGGCGTGGGCAAGAGCACCGTGGCCGTCAATCTGGCCCTGGCCCTGGCCGGGGAGGGCTACCGGGTGGGGCTCCTGGATGCGGATCTGCACGGCCCCAGCATTCCGAAGCTCCTGGGCCTCGAGGAACACACGCTCCAGACCGAGGACGAGCGCCTGGTGCCGGTGGAGCTGGGGAACCTGCAGGTGATGTCCATCGGCTTCGCATTGGAAGGCGATCAGGCGGCCATCTGGCGGGGACCCATGAAGGCTTCGGTCATCGAGCAGTTCGTGAACCGTGTGGCCTGGGGGCCGCTGGACGCCCTGATCATCGACTGCCCGCCGGGCACCGGCGATGAGCACCTGAGCCTGGTTCAGACCCTGGGCCAGGTGGACGGCGCCGTGATCGTGACCACGCCCCAGGAGGTGGCTGCCCTGGATGCCCGCAAGGCCATCACTTTCTGCCGGGCGGCCCAGGTTCCGATTCTGGGGGTGGTGGAGAACATGAGCGGCTTCACGTGCCCTGATTGCGGCAGCGTGACGCCCATCTTCCAGGGCCAGGGCGGCGAGCGCATGGCTGCGCAGTACCAGGTGCCCTTCCTGGGGGCGTTGCCCCTCGATCCCCGCGTGGGCGAAGGAGGCGATGCAGGCTGTCCCTGGCTGCACCGGGGCGAGGCGGGAGCTCCCGAATCCTTCCGGAGGATCATCCGCCCGCTGGTGGAACGGCTTCAGCCCGCCAAGTCCTGAGCAAAGCCGTTCTCTGGGCGCGTTCCGCTTCGGGGAACCCTGGACCGAGCCTCGCCTCCTGGGGGTGGAAACCCTGGAGGCGAAGCTGTTTCCTGTGTCCTGCGCGGGCCTTCAGGAAACCCAAGAGGGAATCCAGTGGGCCGCGCTCAGGGCTTCCAGGTGAGATCCCGGATGAGGCTGTAGAGGTCGTGGGGTCCCATGCCGTTCTGTTCCGCCAGGGCGCGCATGGTCAGCGTGTCATCCACCTTGAGGTTCCGGGCTTCCAGGAGGCTGCGAACCTGGGCGGGGTCAAGGCCGTACTCCCGGCAGAGTTCCGGTAGGGTCTTCCGCCCCAGGCCTGGGGCAACTTCTTCGGGGAATCGTCCCGTCGCGCTTTGGGTTTTCATCGCGGGCTTCATGGCCTCCCAGACCTGCTGAGGCGTTCGGCCGTTGCGCTGGGCGACGTCCTGAAGGCGCTCCTCGGAACCCGTGACCTGAAGGCCTTCCGCCCGCAGCAGGGAAAGGGCGCGGGGCAGGTCCAGGTTCGTGCGTTGGGCGAGTGCCTTGAGCGTGCTCTGCTCGGCGTGGCCGTAGGGCGGTTCGCCCAGGCGGCGGCTGGCGCTGTCCTTCACCTGCGTGTTGAGGTCCATGACCCACCGGAAGGGAGGCCAGCCCAGCAGGGCGCCCGCCCCGAACAGGACCGTGAGGGTGAAGGCCACCACGAAGTCCGGCGTCACCACTTTCATGCGCTGGCTGCGGTCCTTGAGGTAGCTGAGGATCGGTCCCCAGTTCAGGACGATGTGCAGCACCCCGGCCACCAGGAAAAGCAGGCCCATGAGGATGTGGAAGGCCCCCCAGGCCTCCTTGCTGAGCCCCCAGAGGCGCCACTCGGCCCAGTAGGCGATGCGGCCCTGGGGGGTGAAGAAGAGCGCGATGCCGGTGACGGCAAGGGCCGCGAAAGCCAGCAGGGCGGTGAGGGA
The DNA here is from genome assembly GCA_002068835.1 of Acidobacteria bacterium ADurb.Bin340. GTDB lineage: Bacteria > Acidobacteriota > Holophagae > Holophagales > Holophagaceae > MWBB01. Next base: position 2,937 of record MWBB01000106.1, read on the forward strand.
GGTGGTCTTGCGCAGGTTGAGCATGGCGTTTCCTTCGATCGGGAACCTACCGATCACCCTGCCTGCTTTGCGCCTCGTTGGAAAAGAAATCCGTCCGGCCGCATTCCATCACCCTTGGGCGGCAGAAAGCCCGCCCTGAACGCCTCCAGGCATCAGGCGCTGGCAAGCTGGATCCATGGAGCCCACCACACCTCTGGACCGCCTGCGATTTCTGCTTCGGGAAAGCCTGGAACGGGGCTGGAAATCTCCCTGGACCGGACGCCTGCTGGTGGCCTGTCTGGGACTGGCGCTCCTGTGGTTCCTTGCCACCGTGGGGTTGGGCCTCTGGGTGGTCTGGTCCGTGGCGACCCATGGTGCCGGAGAACTGCGTACCCACCTGCCGATTCTCTGGCTGGTCGCCCTGTGGATGGTGGTGCCCGCAGGACTCGGGTGGGTTTGGTTCCAGTTCACGCGGGATGGTCGGGGGCTCAAGCGGGATCGCCTCCTGGAGGCGGCGGAGCAGGGGGATGCGGAGGCCATCCTGGCAGTGGCCGAATCCTACCGCCGCAGGGATCCGGCGGCTGCCCGGGCCTGGCTGCTTCAGGGTGCCCGGTCCGGCCATGCGGCCGCCATGCGGGAACTGGCTCGGGATCTGATGGAGGGGCGGGGCGGCGTGCGGGACCTGGCCACCGCCGCCACCTGGGCGGAACGGTCGGAAGCCTTGGGGGATCCCGTGGCTCCGAGCCTCCGCCGCCGTCTGGAGGCCCTGCGGCGGGATCGCTTCAGTCCAGGGGCCCCCGGCTGAGGGGGATCAGGTTTTCCGGGGCTTCCGGGGGCCCGGAGCGGAGTGGCGGCCCTCGGCGGCATCCACCGCATCGATCCAGCCGGCCCGGGCTTCCGGAAAGGCATCCGCGTAGGGCACGTAGGGTTTGAGGTCCAGCACGGGGGTGCCATCCAGCAGGTCCACGCCCCGCAGGAACAGGGTGCGGCCCTCGATGTGCACCAGCTCCACGGCAGAAAGCCCCAGGGCATTGGGGCGGTGGGGCGAGCGTGTGGCCAGCACGCCCCGGCGCTTCCGGGGTCCGCGCGGCGGCTGGACTTTCGCTGTCCATCCCTCGCTGCGGTGCAGGTGGTAGATGAGCCAGATGCGCTCGAAGCCCTCCAGGTCCTCCAGCATTTCCTGGGGCAGGTCAGCGCGCAGTTCCAGGGTTGCCTCCGCCGGGGCTTCCGCTTCCGTGCCCATCACCACCGTGGCCTGGTGGGGCGCGTCGATCCGGCGGCCGTAGGGCGTTCGCACAAGGCCGATGGGGCGGTAGGAGAGGATGTCGTCCATGCCTTCGAGGGTAGGACAAACTGGAACCTATGAATCCCATCCGCCGAATCCTCCCGCTGATCCTTCTGACGCCCTTGGCCCTCGTGGCCTGTCTGGACGCTGGCCCCCGTCGTGTGCGGAAAGAACCCGACGTGCTGATCGGCCGGGTGGCCCGGGTGGGCGATGGGGACACCCTGGACCTGGAGGGGCCGGGGCGCCCGCGGCTGCGGGTGCGCCTCCAGGGCATTGATGCTCCGGAGTTGGCCCAGGACCATGGCCGCGAGGCCAAGGCCGCCCTGGAAGCCCTGGCCCTCGGCCGCGAGGTGCAGGTGCGCACCGGACGCAAGGATGCCCACAACCGCCATCTGGGCGTGGTGCTTCTGAACGGGCGGGACCTGAACCAGGCCCTGGTGGCCGCAGGCCACGCCTGGCACAACGCCCGCTTCGCTTCAGAATTGCCCAAGGAAACCACCCGGCGCTATGCCGATGCCCAGACGGAAGCCCGCGCCCAGCGTCGCGGCCTCTGGCGGGTTCCCCACCCCGAAGCACCCTGGGACTGGCGCAAGCGCAACCCCAGGCGGTAGGGACAGCCTTCGAGCCCAGTCGAGGGAGGCTCCACCGCAGCGATCCGCGAAGCGGGGAGCAGGAGCACGCGGGAGCGTGCGATCGGTAGAGGCTCCACCGCAGCGATCCGCGAAGCGGGGAGCAGGAGCACGCGGGAGCGTGCGATCGGTGGAGGGAACCCCGACCCGGAGGGTCGGAGGTTCGAATCCGGGTTTGCGGCAGAACGGCAAAAGGACGGCGAACCGTCCCTTGTGCGATCCCGACCAGTGTTGGTCGGGGCGAGAGGATTCGAACCTCCGACCTCTCGGTCCCGAACCGAGCGCTCTACCAGGCTGAGCCACGCCCCGAAGGAGTTTGATCCTACCCTAGGCGCGGGGCGGCGTCCAGCGGGCGTTTCGCAGGGCCCGCAGCCTCTGAAGCACGGCTTTCAGGGGATCGCTCTCCGGGTGCGGGGCCGGGGCGTCGGGAGGGAGCGGGGGGTCGCAGGGCACCACCTCGAGGCGGACCAGTTTGAGGCTCAGCATGTGTTCCAGCCGCTCCTGCACGGAGGGCCAGGTCTGGGCGGCGCTGGCGCGGAGGCTCGGGATGAGTTCGTTGCGCCAGCAGCCCATCACCAGGGTGTGGTGGCGTACCCGCAAAGGTCGCGTGTGGGGGGCCAGGGCGGTGCCTACCACCAGGGGCCATGCGGCTTCCAGACGCGCGAGGGCCTTCGCCTCCCGGGCGGCGGTCCCGGCTTCGGGGCCCTGGCCCAGGCGGATGAGCCCGGAAACCGTACGCTTCATCGCTCCCACCGGGGCGGAGGCAGGGCGGCGCAGGCCCGCTGACTGTCCAGCAGCAGGGGGGAGGCTAGAAGAGGGATGATGCCGCCGGTGGCGGGGTCATAGAGAGGCTGGATGAGGCGGTGGAGGGTGCCGGCCTGGTGGAAGAGGGCATCCTCCACGCTGCGGACGCGGCCTGCCGGGATGGCATGGGTGGCGCAGAAATCCAGCACCTCCTCGGCGCGCAGGGAGGCGAGGCGGGTCTCCAGCAGGGGCTCCAGGCGCTGGCGGTCCCGGACCCGGCCAGGATTGGTGCGCCACTGGGGTTCGGCTTCCAGATCGAGCCCCAGCCACAGGGCCAGCACCTCGAACTGCCGGTCGCTGCCCACGCCCAGGGCCACCTCGCCGCCAAGGCAGGCGAAGGTCTGGTGGGGCACGATGTTGGGGTGCGCGTTGCCCCGGCGGGTGGGGGCTTCGCCGGTCATGAGGGCGCCCGAGGCCACATTCAGAAGACCCGACAGGGCTGCTTCGAAGAGGGGCACTTCCACATGGAGGGCTTCCCCCGTTCGCTCCCGGTGCAGCAAGGCGGCCTGGAGGCCGTTGGCGGCGTAGAGGCCGCAGAGCAGATCCGCGAGGGCGGTACCGGTCTTGAGAGGACGGTCATCCGGTTCGCCCGTCAGGCTCATCCAGCCGCTTTCCGCCTGGGCGATGAAGTCGTAGCCGGCCCGCCGGGCGGCTGGGACATCCGAGGCGAAGCCCCGTATGGAAGCCACGATGAGCTTGGGGAAGCGGGCGTGCAGACGATCCCAGGTGAGGCCATGCTTTTCGGCGCTGTCGGGCAGGAAGTTCTCCAGCACCGCATCGGCCTCGCCCAGCAGGGTGATCAGGCGGCGGAGATCCACGGGGTTGGAGAAATCCAGCACGATCCCTTTCTTGCCCCGGTTGGCGCACCTGAAATAGGCGCTTTCCCGGTCTCCGCCTTCCTCGAAGGGCGGGCCCCAGTTCCGGCTGGGGTCACCGCTGGGGGGCTCCACCTTGATCACCTCGGCCCCCAGGTCCGCCAGCAACTGGGCGGCCAGGGGCCCGGCGAGGATCCTCGAGAGGTCCAGCACCTTGTAGCCGGCAAGGGGCCTGGGCATGTTCAGAGCCTCCGGACGATCCGTTCGATGCTGACGGCGCGGCGCCCCTCGGTCTCCACCAGCACTGCGTGGAGCTGGAGATCCCCTTCGGCCACCTCGTACTTGTCGCCCTTCACTTTCAGGAAGCGGCTGAGGCTGGCTTCCTTCTTCATGCCGATCACCCCGTCATAGGGGCCCACCATGCCAATGTCCGTCACGTAGGCCGTGCCGCCGGGCAGCACCTTGGCATCGAGGGTGGGCACATGGGTGTGGGTGCCCAGCACCGCGGCCACCCGGCCATCCAGGTGGTGCCCCAGGGCCTGGGCTTCGCTGGTGGCTTCCGCGTGCAGGTCCACGAGCACCACATCGGCCCGCTCCCTGGCCAGCAGGGCATCCACGCAGCGGAAGGGATCGTCGCAGGGGGGCATGTGGACCCGGCCCATGAGATTGATGACGAGCACCTCCTGGCCCAAGGGCGTGTGGAGCTTCACGAACCCTCCCCCGGGGGTGCCGGGAGGATGGTTGGCGGGTCGGATCAGGCGGGGCTCCCGCTGGAAGCAGCTGGCGATGTCCTTCACGTCGAAGGCGTGGTTGCCGGTGGTGATGACGTCCACGCCCAGATCGTCCAGCCATTCTCGGGCGATGCGCTCGGTGATGCCGTGGCCGTGGGCGGCGTTCTCGCCGTTCACCACCACGAAATCCACCCGGGCCTCCCGGCGGAGTTCCGGCACGAAGGCCTCCACCAGCCGGCGCCCGCCTTCGCCCACCACATCCCCGAGCATCAGGATCCGCATCAGGCCAGCCTACCGGAACCTCCCCGGGGATGGGGGCATCCGAGGTTGGCGTCGGCCCCTGCTACGCTGAAACCCACGACTGCCGGAATCCCCATGCGACCCTTGACACTGTTCCTTCTTCCCGTTGCGGCGGGACTCCTTCTCCAGGCGCAGGGGCCCGCGCCGGGGATCATGGCCCCCTCCGAAGTGCGGGTGGGCATGAAGGGCCACGGGCGTACGGTCTTCAAGGGGGGCAAGATCGAGCGTTTCGAGTTCGAGGTGCTGGGGGTCCAGCGGAACACTCAGCCCGGGCGCACCGTCATCTGGGTGAAGGCCAGCGGGGGGCCCTTGGCGGAAACCGGCATCATGCAGGGCATGAGCGGCAGCCCCTGCTACATCGACGGCAAGCTGCTGGGCGCCCTGGCCCTGGGGCTTTCTTTCGAAAAGGAGCCCATTGGGGGCATCACGCCCATCACGGAGATGCTGGAGCAGCTCAAGGAACTGCCGGATGCCCTGGCGCCTCGCACGCCCCTCATCCTGCCCCGCATCGAACCTCCCAAGGTGCTGAAATCCGCGTTGCAGGGGCAGATGCTTCCCCTGGCGGAGCTCATGGGGCCCACCGAGGCCGGAGCGGTTCCCATCCCGGTGTCCGGCCCGGCGCTTGGAGCCGAAGCCCAGGCCCTCTGGAAGGGACTTCCCGTGACCTTCCAGGCGGCCGCCCTGGGCAGCGGCTCCGGCGGGGCGGAAGCCAGCCCGCTCGAACCCGGCGGCATGGCGGCCGTCATGCTGGTCCAGGGCGACCTGGAGATGGCCGCTTCGGGCACCATCACCCACATCCAGAACAAGCGGGTGCTGCTCTTCGGACACCAGCTGTTCAATCTGGGGGCCGTGGATCTGCCCCTCTGGTCCGCCTCGGTGGCGGCCAGCGTTCCCAGCTACCAGAGCAGCTTCAAGATGGCTACGGCGG
>MWBB01000107.1 GCA_002068835.1 Acidobacteria bacterium ADurb.Bin340
GCCCTGGGCCGCTTCGGCGGCCAGCACGGCGGGCTCGTTGCTCTGCAGCACCAAGGCGATGATGCGGTCCGTCTCGGCCTGGAGGCGGTCCAGCATCGCCTGCCAGTGGCCGGAATCGAAGGCGCGTCCCGCTTCCCAGTCCGACCGGAGCCGCTCCAGGACTTGTTCCTCCTGGCGCTGACGCACCCGCTGGAGGATCAGTTCCAGTCGCTCGGGCTCCAGCTTCTTCGATTTGACCAGCACCTGCTCCCGAACGCCGACCTTGCCGAAATCGTGGAGCAGGCTGGCATAGCGCAATTCCCTGAGCTGGCGATCCGAGAACCGCAGGTCGCCGAAGGGGCCACTGGGCGTGGCGTTGATGGCTTCGGCAAGGCCCACCGTGAGGGCCGCCACCCGGCCCGAATGGCCCGAGGTCACGGGGTCCCGCTGCTCGATGGCCGTGACAGAGGCGTTCACGAACCCCTCGAAGAGCCGCTCGATGTCCTCCCGGAGCCGGGCGTTCTTGACGGCCACCCCCGCCTGCCCCGCCAGACTCTGGGCCAGCCGCACATGCTCCGCCTCGAAGGGCACGGGCGTCTCGTCCTCCTCATCCAGCCGGTTGATGAGCTGAAGCACACCCAGCACCTCGCCTTCGGTGTCCATCAGGGGCACGGAAAGCATGGAAACGGAGCGGTAGCGGGCCTGGCGGTCGAAACTGTCGTTGAATCGGTAGGGCGCGGAATCCGGAATGCGGTAGACATCCTCGATGTTGAGCGCCTCGCCGATCGAAGCCACATAGCCCGCCATGGAGGCCGTGCTGATGGGCATGCGGAAACGGTGGTAGGGCAGGCTCACCTTGGCGTTCTGGGTGTGTGCGAAAAGCAGTTCCTTGGCGCCCGCATCCTCCACCACCAGATAGATGGAACCGGCCTCCGCAGCCAGGAGGCGCCGCGCCTGCACCAGGACCATGTCCAGAAGCCGGTCGAGGTTGTGCTCCGAAGCCAGGGCACGGCCCACCTCATGGAGCCGCTCCATGTCCCGGCGATCCAGAAGCCTCCGGTAGCCCGCCTCCACCAGGGCGAGAGCCCCCTCCAGGCCGGGCCAGGCTTCGCAGGTGACCAGGTCGCCCGCCCCGGGAAGGCCGATCACCACGTCCGCCGGTGCCGCATCCACCCAGGCGGCGGCACGGTGCAGCTCCCTGCTCAGGCGGGATTCCAGGCTGCTACGGTGACTGGAGGGGAGGGCAACGGTGAGGCGCACGAGGGGATCCGGAGCGAAGGGCGAGGCTCGGCGAAGCGTGGCGCCAACCCGTGAGGCCGTCAAGGCAGCGTGGGCGGGCACCGTGGAACGATTGGCCTGGGGCGGGCGCGGCATGGCCCGGGCGGAGGATGGGCGTCTCATCCTCCTGGAAGCCCCCCTGGCTCTCTTTCCGGGCGAACGGGTGGAGGCGGAACTGCGCTGGAAGCCCAAGCATGCCGAAGGCCGGGTGACCGGTTGGCTGCAGCGGGATCCTCGCCGCGCGGATGCGGGCTGCGACGTCGCCGAAAGCTGCGGAGGCTGCGATCTGCGCGAGGCGGGCCTCCATGCGGGTGAGCTGAAGCGCACCCTGGTGGAAGACCTGGTGCGCCGACAACTTCCGGACGCTCCCCCCTTCGAATGGCTTCCGGCGCCTCCGGCGGCCCGCCGCCAACGCATCCAGGTGCACTGGGATGGCAAGGCCCTGGGCTTTCATCGCCGAGCCAGCCATGCCCTGGTACCCATCACCACCTGCCCCGCCGCGGCCGAGGCGCTTTCGGAGGCCCTGCCCCGCCTGCTGGAGGCCCTGCAGGCCCGCATGCTGCCCACCCGGGCTGCCCGCTGGGAACTGGCCACCGGCACCCCGCCGGGAACGGTGGTGGCCAGCCTGGAAGATGGCCGGGCCTGGCGTCTCGAACCCGACGGCTGGCAACGCACCGAGGCGCCCCTGCGCCATCGGTTGCCTTGCGGAACGCTGTCCCACGGCCCCGGGGCCTTCTTCCAGGTGTGCGCGGCCTGGGCGGCGGAAGCCTTCGGGACCACGCTGGGGGATTGGGGCCTGGAAGGCGGCACCCTCTATGACCTCTATGGCGGTGTGGGGCTCTTCAGCGCCCTGCTGGGAAGCCGGTTCAAGCACCGGGTTCTGGTGGAAGCCCATCCGGGCGCCACGGCCTACGCCGATCAGAACCTTTCAACCCTGGGGCTCACCGCAGAGGTCCACACCGCCGACGTGGCGGAATGGCTGCCGGAGAGCCTCGGAACTGCGGAGGATCTGATCCTTCTGGATCCACCGCGAGCAGGCCTGGATCCTGCCCTGGCCCAGCGCCTCCTGGGCGCCAGCGCCGGACGCCTCGTCCTCGTCGGCTGCGATGGCGCCGCCTTCTGCCGGGATCTGCAGCGTCTCCAGCCTGCCTGGACCCTCTCCCGCCTGGCCTTCCTGGACCTCTTCCCCTGGACGGTCCATGTGGAGGGCGTGGCCCTGCTGGAACGGAGCTAGAACGGCAGCGGAGTCCCCGGACCGGACAGCACGCCTTCCAGCTCCAGAAGCTGCTGCTTGCGCTCCAGGCCTCCGGCATAGCCGGTCAGATCGCCATCGGAGCCCACCACTCGGTGGCAGGGGATGAGGATCGCGATGGGGTTGGCGCCCACGGCGCTGCCCACGGCCCGGGCACCCTCGGGATCGCCCAGATTCCGGGCGATCTGCAGGTAGCTGCGGGTCTGGCCATAGGGGATGACCTGGAGCTCCTCCCACACCCGCTGCTGGAATTCCGTGCCCATGGGCGCCAGGGGCACGGTGAAGGTCTGAAGGTTGCGGGAGAAGTAGGCATCCAACTGCCGGAGCAGGTAGCGGAAGGCCTCCCGCTGGGCTTTGGGGGCCAGCGGTGCGGTGACCCGGGGATCCAGCCCCCCGAAGGAAAGCTGGCGCAGCCGGCCCCGTTCATCGAAGGCGGCCCACATCGCCCCCAGGGGCGTGGCCAATTCGTAGTGCCACAAGCTCATGGGGTTGAGCATATTCCCATTCGTCCGCAATGGGGCGCGAGTTCGCTTAAGCTCTCCCCATGACTGACCGCCCCTTCCGTCTTTCCATCATTGACTATCTGAACGCCGCCCCCCTGAACTACGGCTTCAAGCACGGTCTGGGCTACCAGCATTTCCACATGCGCTTCCAGGTTCCCTCCGCCTGCGCCGACCACCTGCGGGCAGGAGAGGTGGACGCGGGCCTCATCAGCTCCATCGAGTACCTCCGCATTCCGGGGCTTCGCATTGTGCCCGGCCTGTGCATCGCCAGCCCCAAGCGGGTCCGCAGCGTCCTCATCCTCAGCAAGGTCCCTCCGGAGGACATCCGCAGCCTGGCCCTGGACACCTCCTCCCGTTCCTCGGTGGTCCTGGGTCAGATCCTGCTGCGGGAGCGCTACGGCACCGCGCCGGAAGTCCATGTCATGGGACCGGACCTGCCCGCCATGCTGGAGGCCCACGACGCGGCGCTGGTCATCGGCGACCCTGCCATGCGGGCCCCCAAGGCCGGGCTCATCACCCTGGATCTGGCAGAGGAATGGCATGCCTGGACCGGCCTGCCGTTCGTTTTCGCTCTGTGGACCGTTCGCGAAGACGCGCCGGAGCTCCCGGTGCCCGGAGGCGTGGGCCCCTTCTTCCACCGCAGCCTGGAACTGGGGCAAGAGCACCTCGGCACCATCGTGGATGAAGCCTGGCGAACCATCGGCTGGACCAAGCTGGAGCTGCGGGAGTACCTCACCCAGAACATCAGCTACCACCTGGGGGATGCAGAGCGGGAGAGCCTGAACCTCTTCTACGAAAAAGCCCTGCGCCAGGGCTTCGCGCCGGAAGCCAAGCCGCTGAGGATGCTCTGATGGCCGGAGCCTGCGCAGAGCCTCTCGATCCTGCCGGAACCGGGCGCTGGCGGTCCCGCGCCCTGCTGCTCGCCTGGCTTACCGTGGCCTACAACCTGCTGGAAGGCGGCCTTTCCATCGCCTTCGGCGTGGCAGAGGAATCCGTGGCCCTCTGGGGCTTCGGCCTGGACAGCCTCGTGGAAGTGGGTTCGGCCCTGGCGGTGCTCTGGCGGCTCCGAGGCGACCTCCGGGCCCGGGCCACCGAGCGGGAACGCCGGGCCACCCTGGTCATCGGCGGCCTCTTCCTGCTCCTGGCCCTGAGCGTCACGGCGGGTTCCCTGCACCAGCTTTTGTCCCGGGAGCACCCGGAAACCACGCTCCCGGGCTTGGTGATCTCCGCGTTGAGCCTCTCCTTCATGGTGTTCCTGTGGCGGGCCAAGCTCAGGACGGCTCGGGCCCTGGACAGCGCCGCCCTGCGTTCCGATGCCGCCTGCAGCCTGGCCTGCATCCAGCTCAGCGCCGTGCTGTTCCTCGGGAGCCTGCTCTTCATGGCCTTCCCGGCCCTGTGGTGGGCCGATGCCGTGGCTGGACTCGCGCTGGCGGCCCTCATCGCCAAGGAGGGTCTGGAAGGCATCCGTGCTGCACGGGGTGCGGATTTCTCCGGTGGCTGCGGGTGCCACTGATCAGCCGAGCCCCAGCCTCCGCTTCACATCCGGGGCCTGGCCGCGGCTGACTTCCACTTCCGAACCGCCCGCCAGCCGCACCAGCAGGCGCCCGAATTCCCCGGTCTTCACACCCACCACGGCCTCGGGACGGATGAGCAGGTGGCGGTGGCCTCGCACCAGCCCGCGGCCTTCCAGCGCCGCCTCCGCCTCGGCCAGGGTCTTCCAGAGGGTGCGGTAGCGATTCCCGCCGCCGTGGGCCAGCACCTGCTCGTCCTCGTAGGTGAAATGGGTGACCTTGGCCAGATCCAGGAACACCAGGCCGTCTCCAGCCTTCACGGCAAAGCGGAAGGGCCCGTTGCCCTGCGGCGCCAAGGACGTTCCGGACCGCGCCGCCTTCATGCGCTGCAGGCGCTCCAGGGTCTTGGCCAGACGATCCGCCGTCACGGGCTTGAGCAGGTAGTCCACGGCGGCCTGTTCGAAGGCCTTCACGGCATGCTCGGCGTAGGCCGTGACGAAGACGATGGGGAAAGGCCTGGGCAGATCCTCCACCACATCGAGCCCCGTGAGGCCGGGCATCTGGATGTCCAGGAAGAGCGCATCGGCCTCTCCCCCCTGGGAGAGCCATTCCAGAACGGCTGGGCCATCCTCCAGTTCCGCCACCACCTCGCAGCCCTGCTCCTTGAGGAGACGCACCAAACGCTTGAGGTTGTAAGGCTCGTCTTCCGCCACCAGGGCCCGCAGTCCGGTCATCGCTTGTCTCCGGGAAGGCGCAGGATCGCGCGGGTCCACCCGCCGGCATGTTCCAGCCGGAATGCCTCGGGCCCGAAGCCCAGCAGGGAAAGCCGCTCCCGCAGGTTGCTGAGCCCCACGCCTTCGGCGGCGTTCTCGTCCATGGGGTGGCCGGTGTTGGCCACCTGGAGTTCCAGGCCCCCATCCACAGCCACGAGGGCGATGCGCAACTCGCCTCCCGTCCGGCTGGGGGCGATGCCGTGCTTGAGGGCATTCTCCACCAAGGGCTGCAGCAGCAGGGGCGGCAGTTCCCGGTGTTCAAGGCTCCGGTCCCATTCCCAGGAAACCTGCAAGCGCTTGCCCAGCCGGAAGGCTTCCACCGCCAGGTACTGCTCCACGAGCCCCCGCTCCACAGCCAGGCTGCAGGTGGGCCGCTGGCCCAGCTCCAGCAGGGTGCGCAGCAGTCCTGCCAGGCTCACCAGGGCCTCCTCGGCGGCGTGGGCATCCTCATGCACCAGCTCCGTCAGCCCACTGAGGGCGTTGAAGAGCACGTGGGGGTTCATCTGGGCCTGGAGGGCGCGGGCCTGGGCCTGGGCCGCCGCCTGTTTGGCCTTTTCGCCTTCGGTTTCGGCCCGTTCCTTGTCCGCGAGGATCCAGCCCAGCAGGGTTCCGAAGGACAGGTAGAGCGAAGCAAAGAAAAGCACCCGGGGATGCAGGGGCACCCGGATGGGAGGTTCCGGAGGCGCCTGGCGCATGCGTCCGGCGCCGTGGCCCCGCCCCATGCCCTGCCCGGTCCCCCGGCTCATGCCCGCCTCCGGCGACCGGGGCGGACCCGCAGGCCTGGGAGGATCGCTGAGCGCAAAGAGCAGCAGGAGCACCCAGAAGGCGTTCCATGGCACAGCCTGGAAGATGCCCCTCCAGGAGCGGGCCAGGGGCTGGTCATCGCCGGTCCACTGCCAGGGAAGCGGACTGAGGGCCATGAACAGCGTCGCCCACAGGAAGGGCGCCAGGATGTCCTGGCCTTCCCGCGCAGGTACGCCCAGCCCCCACCGCACCCCGTTCCAGAGCAGGCCGAACGCCAGGATGGCGCCCCAGGTGATGGGGCGCCGGATCCGGGTCCAGGTGGCCTGGAGGACGGTCGTTGCGCGCATGCGCTGTCAGTCTAGCGGGGGCCGGGGCCCATGCCGGGCCGGGAACCCTTGCGGTGGCCGCGGCCGAAGGCGCCGTTCTTCATGCGTTCCTGCCGCTCTGCCTGGTACTTCTCCATTTTGACCAACTGGTCGGCCGTGAGCACCGCCCGATGTTCCTGCTGCATGGCGCGCCGCGCCTGCATCAGTTCAAAGCGGGCGGCACTGGCGCGGTCATGGAGCGCCTTGAGGTCGGCCTCGGAGGTCGCAGCCGTCCGGGAAGCACGGTGGAGGGCCTGGGTGGCTTCCTGGGCGGCCTTGCGCTTGGCCTCCATCGTGGCCTGGTGCTTCTCAGTGATGGATTTCATCTGGATCTTCTGGTTCTCCGTCAGCTCCAGGCATGCGAAGACGGGCGCACCCATTCCGCGCTGGGAAGCGTGGCCGCCGCGGCCGGGACGCTGGGCCGCCAGAGGCAGGGCAGCCACAAGAAGGAGGGTGAGGAGGGTGGCGTGCTTGAACATGGTTGGCTCCTTGGGGGTTCTGGATCGGCTGGGATCAACCGTCCGCACACCATGGATACGCCTTGGAGGGCGGGGCGGGTCCCGGAATCCGCAGGCTGCTCGAAGAACACCCCGAATTGCAGGAGGCAGGGCCCCAGACGCAGGGAGCCCAGACACTTCGTCAAGGCCGGCCCAGGCGGCGCGGAATCCTTCCATAATCGGGCAGCAACCCCAGGAGTCTTCATGGACCACGCAGCCCTCTTCCTCGATCACCTCCGGGAGCGCCAGGCCTACCTGGAGCAGGGCCTCGCCGCCACGGGCTTCGAGGCCCTGGTGATCTCCAGCGGCCAGGCCTACACCCACTTCGCCGATGACCAGGACGCGCCCTTCCGGCCTGTGCCCCACTTCCGCCATTACTGCCCCCTGCCGGGCCCCCACCACGCCCTGGTGCTGCGTCCCGGGCGCAAGCCCCTGCTCGTGCGCTACGCCCCGGAGGATTTCTGGTACGAGCAGATGCCCCTGGGCAACCCCTACTGGGCCGCGGGCTTCGAGATCAGGGAAGCCGCCACCCTGGATGCGGTGTGGGAGGCCGTGGGCAAGCCCGTGCGCGCCGCCTACCTCGGCAACAAGACGGAGCGGGCCGAAGCCGCCGGCCTGGCCCTGAACCCGGAGAAGCTGGTGGCCTTCCTGGATTGGGGCCGGGCCTACAAGAGCGCCTATGAGGTGGAGAGCCTCGTTCAGGCCACCATCCTGGGTGCCAAGGGCCACCGAGCGGGCCGGGAAGCCTTCCGCAAGGGGGCTTCGGAACTGGAGATCCATCACGCCTTCGTGCAGGCCGTGGGCTGCCTGGATCATGAGCTGGCCTTCTCCTCCATCGTGGCGCTGGAGCCCAAGGGCGCCACCCTCCACTACGAGAACAAGCGCGCCTACCGCAACGGCAAGGTGCTGCTGCTGGACTGCGGCGCCCGGGTGAACGACTACGCCTCCGACATCACCCGCACCACCGCGGGCCCCGACTGCGATCCCCGCTTCGAGGCCCTCATCGCGGGCATGGAGCGCATCGAGCTGGAGCTCTGCGCCGCCGTGAAGCCGGGCCTGCCCTTCGGTGAGCTGCACGGCCTCTGCCACCGCAAGCTGGGGGCCCTGCTGCAGTCCGCGGGCATCCTCAAGACCAGCCCCGAGGAATCCGTGGCCAAGGGCTTCACCCGCGCCTTCATGCCCCACGGCCTGGGCCATCACCTGGGCATCCAGGTGCACGATGTGGGCGGCAAGCTGGCGGGCCCCGACGGCACCTTCCAGGCCCCACCGCCCGAATACCCGAGCCTGCGCACCACCCGCACCATCGAGGAGCGGCACGTGCTCACCATCGAGCCCGGCCTCTACTTCATCCCCATGCTCCTGAAACCCTTCCGGGAGGGCGAGCACGCGGGTGCCTTCGACTGGAAGCTGGTGGACGAGCTGACGCCCCTGGGCGGCATCCGCATCGAGGACGATGTGGTCGTCACCGCCACGGGCCACCGCAACCTCACCCGCGAACA
>MWBB01000108.1 GCA_002068835.1 Acidobacteria bacterium ADurb.Bin340
ATTTTTGCAGAAAAGCCAAGAATTTCGCTTTCTTTGACGCCATAGTCGGTGGCGTGGCGCATGAGGCGCGGCTTCTGGGCGGACAGCGAGAGTTTATCCATCTTCGTGGCCACGTGGATCACGGGGAGGTGGCGCTGCTCGCACCAGGCGCACAGATTGTGTTCCTCGTCTCCAGGCTCGCGCCGCGCGTCGAGGAGGAGCATGAGCCCTCGAAGCTGTGGGCGCTCGGTCAGGTAGCCTTCGATCATGGGGCCCCAGGCCGCCCGGAGCGACAGCGGGACATTCGCGTAGCCGTAGCCCGGAAGGTCGACGAGGACGAGGCGTTCGGCGACCACAAAGAAGTTGATGAGTTGGGTGCGGCCGGGCGTGCGGCTGACACGGGCGAGCTGCCGCTGGCCGACGAGCGCGTTGATGAGGGTCGACTTGCCGCAGTTGGAGCGCCCGGCCAGCGCCACCTCGGGGAAGTCGTGCACGGGGCAGTTGCGGACGTTCGAGGCGGACGCGAGAAACCGAACTGGAATGACGTCGTGTAGCAATCGTGCCCCTCTCTCGGCCCCGTACGCGCTTCGAGTGTCCCCCATTCGCCGGCCGTGCGTGCCCGCGACGCCCACCGCGGCGCGGAACGCGCGCACCTGTCGGTCCTACCTACCACGAGAGGGCGTTCGCCGAAAACCATTGCTCCAATACCCCCCCAACCTACCCCGCAGTCGCGCAGACGGTAGGCGTCCGCCATGCCGCAATGGTACGCTAGCCACGGTCCGTGTCGGCCGCCCCAGGGGGCGGTTCAGGGTTCAGGGTTCAGGGTTCAGGGTTCAGGGTTCAGGGGGCGGCGAGCGGCGCCCCCCCGAAGCCTGAAGGCTGTCAGGAGGCGAGGCCGCATGGGACATTGGGTTGGGTTGGGGCTGTTCGCGTTCTTTGGGGGCCTTGCCGCGTGCGAGGATGGCCTGCAAGGTTCCGCCCCGCGCGGCCCAACCCTTCGAGGATGTTCCCATGCTGACCTTGCCCCTGACTCCCGCCCTGACGTTCGACGATGTGCTGCTGGTGCCGGGGCCTTCCGAAGTCCACCCCAACCAGGTGGATCTGGGCACCCGCTTGGCCCGGGACATCCTCCTCAGCCTTCCCCTGGTATCCGCGGCCATGGATACGGTGACCGAAGGCCGCCTCGCCATCGCCCTGGCCCAGCAGGGAGGCCTCGGCATCATCCACAAGAACCTCGCCATCGATCGCCAGGCCGAGGAAGTGGACAAGGTGAAGCGTTCCGAATCCGGCATGATCACGGATCCCATCACCATCCGTCCCGATGCCCCCATCCGGGAGGCCGAGGCCCTCATGGCCAAGTTCCGCATCAGCGGCGTGCCCGTGGTGGAGAACGGCAAGCTGGTGGGCATCCTCACCAACCGCGACCTGCGTTTCGAAACCAACCTCGACCTTCTTGTGAAGGACCGGATGACCCGGCAGCCCCTGGTCACGGTGCCCGTGGGAACCACGCTGGAGCAGGCCAAGGCCAGGCTCCAGGAGCACCGCATCGAGAAGCTGCTGGTGGTGGATGCCCAGGGCGCCCTCAAGGGGCTGATCACCGTCAAGGACATCGAAAAATCCATCAACTACCCCAACGCCTGCAAGGACAACCTAGGCCGCCTGCGGGTGGGCGCGGCCCTGGGCGTGGGCCCGGACCTGCTGGAGCGGGCCACGGCGCTGATGGAGGCCAAGGCGGACGTGCTCTGCCTGGACAGCAGCCACGGCCACAGCAAGGGGGTGATCGAGGCCCTTCGGAAACTCAAGGAGCGCTTCCCCGAATCGGCCATCATCGCGGGGAATGTGGCCACCTATCAGGGCGCCAAGGATCTCATCGCCGCAGGTGCGGATGCCGTGAAGGTGGGCATCGGCCCTGGTTCCATCTGCACCACCCGCATCGTCACGGGCGCCGGCATGCCGCAGATCACAGCCATCGCTGAAGCCAGCCGGGCCTGCCGGGAGCACGGCGTGACCTGCATCGCGGACGGCGGGATCAAGTTCAGCGGCGATATCGCCAAAGCCATCGCAGCCGGAGCCGACTGCGTCATGATCGGCGGCCTCTTCGCGGGCACCGAGGAAGCCCCCGGCGAAACCATCTTCTACCAGGGCCGCACCTTCAAGTCCTACCGGGGCATGGGCTCCATCGGCGCCATGAAGGCCGGCAGCAAGGACCGGTATTTCCAGGACGGCAAGGACGAATCCAAGCTGGTACCCGAGGGCATCGAAGGCCAGGTTCCATACAAGGGCCGCCTGTCGGACCTCGTCACCCAGCTCATGGGCGGCCTGCGGGCCGGCATCGGCCTGGTCGGCGGTGCCAGCATCCCGGACTTCCAGCGCAAGGCCACCTTCGTGCAAATCACGGGCTCCGGGCTCCGGGAGAGCCACGCCCACGATGTGATGATCACGAAAGAAGCTCCGAACTACCGGCTGGATTAGCGGCGATCGCAGGGCCGCATTCCGCGGGTTTCAGATCTTGAACTTGAGGTATTTGTCGGCACCGAGATCCACCCTCTGAGGGGCCGCGGACTTGCCCTGGATGGTCACACGGTGGCTGCCTTTCACCACCCGGATCGGCTGGCTTCCGTCGCTTTCCACGCCCGTGGGAACCCCGTTGATCATCACGGTTCCGGAGCCCGGGTAGGTTTCCACCGTCAGGTTCACGAGGCCCGGCAGCGGGAGGCTGACGGCCTGTCCCGGCTCCAGGGTCACGGTGCGGGTTTCGGAATAGAACACCCTGGGATTGGCCAGCTTCAGGCGGTGGGTACCCGGAGGCAGCTCAAGCCTCCCGCCCGGAGCGACTTCGCCCAGATCCCGATCTTCCGTCCGCACCCGGACCGGATACTCCGCGGCCAGGCGCAGGGTTCCGGGCGTGGTGGCATCCACCGTCTTCACCTCCCCTGTGAGGGCGGCCTCCCGCGCGGAAACCAGGTGGTAGGCCTGGGTCCCGGGTGTCTCCCCCTCGAGGAATGTCACGGGCAGGGTGAGGTCTCCCTTGGTGAAGGTGATCTCGTGCTTGCGGGACTGGTCCCAGAGCGCCACGGACAGAGGCGTCTGCCCAGGCAGGGTCTGGCCATCCATCACAACGGTGGCCCCCTCGGGGATCGTCTGCAGTTGCTCCGACGTGATCCGGGGCTGGAGCAACACGGGTGGAATCGAGGATCCATCGAAGGTCACGGTCTGGCTCTGGTAGCCCGGCCGGGCAACGACGATCTCCTCGCCAGCCTTCAGCGGAACCGGAAGAGGCGTGGCCCCGAGATCCTGGCCGCCCTTCATCACCTTGGCCTGGGCCGGGACCGAAGCCACGGTGACCGTACGCGCGCCGTTCCCCCGGAAGAGGAGCCAAGCCCCTGCGCCCAGGATCGCCAGCGCCAGGGCGATCCCTGCCATGCGTAGTCCGGTACGGCGCACGACCGGCTTTTCGGGCGGCACGTACATCGTTTCATCGTGGGCCCGTTGGAGCACGGGAGGCGCAACGGCCCCCGGACCCGCCTTCAGGACGCCCATCAACTCCAGCCGCTCATTCTTGTCCAGGTCCACGGCAGCATCGAGCAGGTCCCTCAGGAAGGCGGCACAGGAGGCATACCGGCCCTCCGGATCCTTGCAGAGGACGCGCCCGAAAATGCCCTGCCAGCGCTCCGGCAGGACTCCGACGACGGGCGGTTTCACATCCAGCGGAGGCTCGTTGACGATCTTGTAGAGGATCGTGTTGATGGAGGTGCCCGGGAAAGGCAGCACCCCGGAGAGCATCTCGAAGACCATCACGCCGAAACTGAAGATGTCGGAGCGGAAGGTGGCCTGGCCTTCCTTGATCTGCTCCGGACTGGCGTAGCTGGGTGTGCCCAGGAAGGTGCCCGTCTGGGTGAGGCTGGCATCCTCGCGCTTGGCGATGCCGAAATCCATCAGCTTGGGGCGGCCTTCCTCCGTGAGCATCACGTTCCCGGGCTTCACGTCCCGGTGCACGATGCCGTGGGCATGGGCATGGTCCAGGGCCGCCGCGACCCCCGCCGCGATCTGGAGTTTGGTCCGAAGCGGCATCCTGCCCATCTCGCCGGACTTGATGAGGCTGTCGAGGGGCTTCCCCGGCACGAACTCCATGGCCAGGAAGGGCCCCACCTCGCTGTCGCCCACATCGTAGATGGTCACGATGCCCGGGTCGTTCAGAACCCCAGAGACTTCGGCTTCCCGCTGGAACCGGGCCAGGAACTCGTTCCGGTCGGCTTCGTTCCGGATGGCATCGAGCTTCACCACCTTGATGGCGAGCTTCCGCTTGATCCGGGGGTCCTCAGCCAGGTAAACGCTGCCCATGGCGCCGGCGCCTAGAAGCCGCTTGATTTCGTAGCGCCCGACCTGCTTGGGAAGGTTTTCCGGTTCGTTCATCGCTGAATCCTGGTCTTCCGCATCCTACCCAGCTTCATCGCCCGGTTCCTTCCCTGCCTGAACTTGGAACCGGAAAAAAATCACAGAGCTTTTTCCTGGTTTCCCCTCAGAATAAGGGATCGTCCGCGTAGGTCGCGGACTCGAAAGGGGTCGATCCGACGCCATGGACATCCTCAAGACAGCCTGCCTGGTCCTCTACTTCTCGATCCTCACGATCCTGAGCGTGTACGGGGCCCACCGCCTCTACATGCTTCTGCTCTACTACCGCCACAAGAAGGACGTGCCCCAGCCCGCAGGCGGGCCGGACTTCCGCCCGATGGTGACGGTGCAGCTGGCGGTGTTCAACGAGGTCAATGTCATCGAGCGCCTCATGGACCATGTGGTCCGCATGCGTTGGCCCAAGGAGAAGCTGGAAATCCAGCTCCTGGACGACTCCACCGACGACACCGTTCGGGTGGCCCAGGCGATCTGCGAGAAGTACCGCGCCCTCGGCTACGACATCAGCTACATCCACCGGGATGACCGCACGGGCTTCAAGGCCGGTGCCCTGAACCACGGCCTGAAATCCGCCAAGGGCGAGTTCGTGGCCATGTTCGATGCGGACTTCCTCCCCACCGAGGACTTCCTGGAGAACGCCGTCCCCCACTTCGCCGATGACAAGGTCGCCTTCATCCAGGGCTGCTGGGACCACCTGAACCGGGATTTCAACATCCTCACCCAGGTGCAGGCCATCCTGCTGGACGGCCATTTCGTCTTCGAACACACCGCCCGCAACCGCTCCAAGGCCTTCTTCAACTTCAGCGGCACCGCCGGCATGTGGCGCGTTTCCGCCATCGCAGACGCGGGCGGCTGGGAGCACGACACCATCACCGAGGATGCCGATCTCAGCTACCGCGCCCAGCTCAAGGGCTGGAGGGGCGTCTACCTGAAGGATCTGGTGGTCCCCGCCGAGCTGCCCGTGGAGGTGAACGCCTTCAAGAGCCAGCAGCACCGGTGGGCCAAGGGCAATGCCCAGGTCATCCGCAAGCTCATGAAGACCATCTGGACCAGCAAGGCCAGCCTGCACACCAAGCTGGAGTGCTGGTTCCACCTCACTGCCAACTGCAACTACATGCTCATGGTCGCGCTGGCCATCATCATGGTGCCCTGCATGATCCTGCGGGCGGGAACGCCCTGGTACGTGCTGCTGGCCACGGATGGCCCCTTCTTCCTGCTCAACGCGGTGAGCGTGGGCCTCTACTTCGGCCTCTCCCAGCGGGAAGTGAGCAACAACAAGAACTGGACCAGCCGCCTGAAGTACATCCCCGGCCTCATGAGCCTGGGCATCGGCCTCGCCCTGAACCAGGCCAAGGCCGTGCTGGAAGGCTTCTTCACCGACAACATCGAGTTCAAGCGCACGCCGAAGCTGGGTGTGGATGCCCAGGGGAACACGGCCAGCAAGCGGGCCTACAAGGTGCCCAAGAGCCTCGTCACCTTCCTGGAACTGGGCTTCGCCTTCTACTACTTCGGTGCCCTCCTGGTGGCCATCTACATCCGCAAGTGGGCTTCGGTGCCCTTCCTGTGGCTGTTCTTCAGCGGCTTCGCCTACATCAGCTTCATGTCCCTGGCCGATGTAAAGATCTTCCGGCGCCTGGCCATGGAAGAACTCCCTGAGCACGACGCCGAGCACACCTTCGTCCAGTAGCATGGCCCGTTCCCGGCGCCCCGGAGCCGTAGCCCTGCGCTACCGCCCCGAGGCGCCGTTCGGTGATGCCGCACCACGCCTCGTGGCCAAGGGCCAGGGCTTGCTGGCGGAGCGGATGCTGGACCTGGCCAGGGAGCACGGTGTGCCGGTCCAGCAGGATCCCGACCTCCTGGCAGCCCTGGAGCCCCTGGATGTGGATCGCCTGATCCCGCCCGAACTCTTCCAGGCCGTGGCCGTGGTGCTGGCGGCCCTCTACAAGGCCAACGGAAAGGCCCGAACGTGATCGACTTCCATACCCACTCCGCCTTCAGCGATGGCACCGACACCCCTGAGCGGCTGGTGGAACTGGGGACTGCGGAAGGCCTTGCGGCGCTGGCCTTGACGGATCACGACACTGTTGCAGGCCTGGCGCGCTTCCTGGCCTGCCAATCCCGGACCCCGATCCGCCTGGTGCCAGGCATCGAACTGAGCTGCCGCTTCATGGAACGCGAACTGCACCTGCTCGGTTTGTTCGTGGACCCCTTCGACGGACGTTTCCTGGAACGTCTGGACAGGCTGCGCCTGCGACGGGAAACCCGGAACCGCCGGATGGTCCAGCGGCTCGCGGAAGTCGGCCGCTCCCTGGACCTCGACCGACTCCAGGCCCAGGCCCCGGGCGGCCTCATCACCCGCACCCATTTCGCCCTGGCCCTGGTGGAGGAAGGCCATGCCCGGACTCCACGGGAGGCCTTCCACCGCTTCCTGGCCGATGACGCTCCGGGATACGTGCCCATGGAACCCCTGGAACCCGGGGAAGCCGCCCTCTGGATCCGCGAGGCCGGGGGCGTGGCCGTTGTGGCCCACCCAGGCCGCTTCGCAGGGGGACGCTTCGTGTGGGACCAGGCCTTGGCGCACCTCAAGGCCCAGGGCCTTCAGGCCATCGAAGCCTTCTACAGCGAGCACGCGCCCCACCAGGAACGGTACTTCCTGGATCTGGCCGATGACCTGGGCCTGGCGGTTTCCGGAGGAAGCGACTACCACGGCGCCGCCAAGCCCGGCCTGGCTCTGGGGCGTGGGTGGGGAAGCCTGCGGGTGCCGGACGAGTGCCTCCACCAGCTGGAGGCCCTCCGGAGTGCGTCACCGGCTAGCATGAAGGCCATCGAGGTCCAGGCATGAGCCACCGCATCCTGCTGGTCGAGGACGACGCCATCAACGTGAAATTCATGAAGGTCGTGCTGACGCGCAAAGGCGGCTGCGACGTGCTGATCAGCGAAGACGTGGACGAGATCATCGCCCTGGCGCGGGAAGGCAAGGTGGACGCCATCATCATGGACATCAGCCTGAGCCGCTCCATCCACGAAGGGCGGAACGTGGATGGCATCTACATCACCAAGCTGCTCAAGGCCGACCCTGCCGCCGCGAGGGTGCCGGTCATCCTGGCCACGGCCCATGCCATGTTCGGGGACCGTGAGCGGTTCCTGACGGAGACGGGAGCCGAACATTACATTTCCAAGCCCTTGCATGATCCGGACCTCTTCATGGCCGAGATCCGCAAGGTGCTGCCGACATCATGAAACCCAAAGAGGATCGCGCCGCTTTCCGCCTGGAGATCGAATACGACGGCGGCCGGTTCCAGGGCTGGCAGCGCCAGGGCCGGAACCAGACTTCAACCGGTGTGCGGACCGTGGCCGACACCCTGGAACGGGTGCTGCGTGAAGCCGGCTACACCGTGCTCACCCTGGGCGGATCCGGCCGCACCGACGCCGGGGTGCACGCCCTGGGACAGGTGGCCCACCTGCACCTGGGAGGAAGCGGCAAACCCCGCGCCCGGGACCTCCAGATGGTCTTCGACCAGGGTCTGCCGGCGGACGTGGCGGTGCGCGGCATCGAGCCCTGCAGTCCCACCTTCCATGCCCGCCACGATGCCACCGCGCGAACCTACCTCTACCAGCTGAGCCTGCGCCGGACGGCCCTGGCCAAGCCTTTCGTCTGGTGGGCCAAGGGGCACCTGGACGAGAAGAGCCTGGGGACCGGCTGGAACGCCTTCCAGGGCTTCCACAGTTTCGCCGCCTTCGCAGACCTGGAGACCGAGGATCCCCGCTGCGAAGTGCAACGCTGCGAGTGCATCCGGGAGGGTTCGCTGCTCCTGCTCCGGGTCACTGCCAGCCACTTCCTGCGTCGGCAGGTGCGGCGCATGGTGGGCGCCGCCGTGGCCTGCGCCCAGGGCCGCGCCCGGGAAGCGGACCTGCGCCGCGATCTTGGGACAC
>MWBB01000109.1 GCA_002068835.1 Acidobacteria bacterium ADurb.Bin340
CCAGGGCTGCTCGGGCTGACCCTCCGCCGGAGGGCCCGTGAATTCCTCATCCTCCAACCGTGTCGGGTTGGGCAGCGGCCGCCCCAGGAGGGTGGAGAAGGGTGCTCCCCGGCGCTCCACGCCCACGATCCGGTGCCAGGTCTGCCGCCGTTCCAGGCCGTCCGCCATGGTCCACCTCCGGCGGGAGGAAAGATACGGCGACTACTTCCGTCGGTCCAGGGCGAAGGCCACCGCGGCCAGGGCCGCCGGGATCAGCATCAGCAGCGCCAGGCGTCCCATGTCCACCTTGGCCAGGCCCAGGGCGGGCGTTTCCCCGAAGAGGAAGGCATGGCCGTGGGCCACGGTGAGGGGGCCCATGCGGACCACCCAGGGCGGGAAGCACACCAGGCCCGCCGCGCCCAGCAGGGCGGCGATCAGGAGTACGCGGGACATCGGGTTGCGGGGCATGTCACTCTCCCAGTTCTTTCACCACCTGGACGCCCCCCAGCTGCTGCATCTGGCCCAGGATCCAGGCCTGGCGTCCCAGCACATAGGGCGATGGGGATGAAACCTTGAAACGGTGGGGGTTGGGAAGCACGGATGCCAGAAGGGCCGCCTCGGACGGCCGGAGCCGCTGGGCGGGCTTGCGGAAGTAGTGCTGGCTGGCGGCTTCCACGCCGTAGATGCCATCCCCGAACTCCACGATGTTCAGGTAGACCTCCAGGATCCGGCGCTTGGACCATCCCACCTCCAGCAGGAGGGTGAACCAGACCTCGAAGCCCTTGCGGATCCAGGAACGGCTGGACCAGAGGAAGAGGTTCTTGGCGGTCTGCTGGGAGAGGGTGGAGGCGCCCCGCTTCCGGCGGCTGCGCTCGTTGTGCTCCAGGGCCTTCTCGATGGCCTTCCAGTCGAAGCCGAAGTGTTCAGGGAAGTTCTGGTCCTCCGCGGCGATGACGGCGAGGCCCATGGACGGGGCGATGCGCTCCAGGGGCACCCAGTCGTGGCGGCTCACGTACGGCTTGGGGCTGAACCAGGAGGCGATTCGGCGCTCCACCATGAGGGCGCTGAAGGGCACGGGCACGAAGCGGAAGAAGAGCACGGACAGGAGGCTGATCAGGAGGAATCCTGCACTTCCCAGCAGGCCCCACCGGAGCAGTCGTTTTCCCCAGGATCGCTTCTTGGCCACCGGGCCCTCCTGCTTCCGTTCTCCCGGAGGGCCCGGGGCTCGTCAAGGCCTGGGCGGATTCTGGGGGGCGTCGCGCTTGTACCAGTTGGCTTGGCCTGCCACGTCCTTGGCCCGGACTTCCAGGGCCCGGAGCTGGTCAGGGTTGTAGGGCCGGAATGCCCCGGCCAGGGCGATGTTCTCTTCCAGCTGCCGGGTGTTGTCGCAGCCGATGATCACAGTTGAGAGCGGGAAGGAGAGGGCATAGCCCATGGCCTCCTTCATGGTGAGCGGTCCGCTGCGATCCACCTTCACGGGGCCCCGCTGCTGGTTCGGTGGCGGGGGCTGGAAGCCCTGGAGGAGGCGGCCCCGGGCCGGGATCTTCATTCCGATGATGCCCATCTCCCGCTCCACGGCCAGGTCCAGCAGCTTGCGGAAGCTGAGGTGGTGCGGATCGGCGGCGTTGAAGGCCATGAGCACCGTGTCGAAGGGGAAGCGGCGTATGGCCTCCATCAGCACCTCGGGGTCCGTGTGGCCGCTGATGCCGAAGAAGCGCACCAGCTTCTGGTCCCGGGCCTTCAGGAAGGCCTGCACGGCGCCGTTCTTGGCGAGGGCCCGGTCCACATCCTCCATCGTGGCCAGGGCGTGGAGTTGCCACAGATCCACGTGGTCGGTCTGGAGGAGTTCCAGGCTCTTCTCCAGCAGGCGCAGGGAGCCATCCCGGGTGCGGTCGTGGGTCTTGGTGGCCAGGAAGGCTTCGCTGCGCCGCCGTTTCATCACCTGGCCGATGAAGCGCTCGCTGCACCGGGAGGCACCGCCGTAGCGCGCGGAGGTATCGATGTAGTTCACGCCCAGATCCAGGGCCCGCTCGATGAGGGGGATGGCCGCGGCTTCCTGGTCGGGTTTCTCGATGACCGCCTGGCCCCCCAGGCTGAAGAGCCCCACCCGGTGTCCCGTGCGGCCCAGGTTGCGGGTGGGCATCAGCCGCGCGGTGCGGGCATTGAAGGGCAGGGGCGGGAAGGCGGCGGTCGGTTCCGCCCCGAGGGCCGTGGGCAGGGCTCCTGCGGCGGCAGCCAGGGCGCCCGCCTGGAGGAAGGCGCGGCGCGAAAGGGAGGCGTGGAAGGGATTGGGCTCGTGCATGGGAACCTCCCGCGCTGAGGATGACGGGGTGACCTTTCGGGGGCAAGGCTGGCATGCTGGGCCCATGGTCGAGGATTCGGGCATCGAACGCCGACGCTACCCCCGCGTGAGCCTCCAGGGCGACGAGCATCGGGTGAGCTTCCATCTCCAGGGGCGGGCCGTGGAGGATGCAAGGCTCGTCAACCTCAGTGCCGGTGGCTGCGGTCTGGAAGTGCAGATTGGCCAGGCCGGTGGCTTGGAGGCCGGCACGACCCTGGAAGCCTTCTACCTGGATCATCCCGAGTTGCCCCACCTGCCCCTGCCGGCCACCGTGGTTCGCGTGTTGGGCAAGGTGCCGGGCAAGACGACGGGTTATATACTTGTTGGCGTTGAGTTTACAATGTTGACCCCCCTCGTGCAGGGGTTGATCGCCTCCCATGTGGAGACTCGCCTCGGCTGATCATGGGTTCGGGCCCAGTGGCCGAAAAGAACCCCATGAGGCATGGCGATGTCGCACTGGGAACCCTGCTGGACCGGATGGATCCCGGAGAGGAATCGGACCAGCTTGTATTTTTCAGGGCTTTGAATGCAGCGGGACCCTCTGGTGTGGAGGATCTCGCGCCCCGGGTGCTGCGCGCGGGCTGCCCTTCGGGGTTGCGCAGCCTGGTGGTGGAGGCCGCCTGCTACCTGCCCTGGCCCGAATGGCTCCCCGTGCTGGCGCGCCTGTTGCGCCACGAGACGGACCTGGGCCGCTTCGCCCTGGGGGTGGAAGCCCTGGGGCGCATGGGCCACGAAGAAGCCCTGGCAGTGCTCCAGGAACTGGCCCGGATCCGGGGGGCTGCGGACTTCCAGGCCCAGGTGGTGGAAGTGCTGGCGCGGACCGATCCCGATCAGGCCTTCCGGCACCATCTGGCTGCCCTCCTGGAGGGCAGCGCCAGCCCCGGGGCTGCCAACGAGGCCGCACGGCAACTGAGCCTCCTGCTGAAGCCCGAGCACCTCGAAACCCTCCGCCTTGCGGTGCGTCATCCCGATCTGCTGATCTCCCGGCACGCCCTGAAGCTGATCCAGGGCATCCCTTCGCCGGAGGCGGCGGCCTTCCTGCTGGGGCTGCTGGCGGAAACCCTGGAGGAAATCCGGCAGGACCGGCGCCTGAGGGACCTCACCCAGCAGTTCCGGGGGCTTCCCCCTGCGGACCTGAGGGGCGCCGTGCTGGAGCGCCTTGCGGAACCCCTCGGGGAATTGTCGGCCGAGGCCCGGTCCCGGCTGGAGGAGGGTTCGGGAGCTCCGGCCTTGGCCGTGCTGGATCCTCTGGAAGTGCTTCTGCAAGGTCCGGTGGATCGCCTGCTGCTGGACCTGCTTCGGGCGATCCTGGACCCCAAGGGCGGACGTCCTGGCGTGGTGTTGGGGGAAGCGATGGAGGGGGTCCAGCAGCGGGCCCGCCGTCTGGTTTTTGTTGTGGATGCCTGCGCCGAGGGGCTGAGCGGCATGGTGCAGCGGGGCTTTTTCCTGGCCGAGGAAGTGGTGCCCCTGCTGGCCTCGGGGGTTC
Source organism: Acidobacteria bacterium ADurb.Bin340 (assembly GCA_002068835.1). Lineage (GTDB taxonomy): Bacteria > Acidobacteriota > Holophagae > Holophagales > Holophagaceae > MWBB01. The sequence continues at coordinate 3,807 of MWBB01000109.1, forward strand.
AGGAACAGTTGGGCCGGGAGGGGCTGGCTCGGGCCCTTGCCACCCTGGTGAGCAGCGAGGAGGAGGCCACCTGGCGGCTGCTGCTGGAGCAGGGGGATGCGGCGCTCCGGGCCGCGGCAGTGGATGCCTTGGGGGAACGCCGGGATCCGGCCTTCCGCCCGGCGCTGCTGCGGGCCTGCCGGGATGCCATCTCCGAAGTGGCCCAGCGGGCCCTTCTGCATCTCGGAACCTTGCCGGATCCGGAAGCCCAGGCCCGGGAATTCCTGGCCAGTCCCAATCTGGAGGATCGCTATCTGGGGCTGCGCTTTGTCGGGATCCATCGTTTGCAGGGGCTGGGGCAGGATCTTCTCGCCCTCGTGGAAGCTGGGGGCCGCGAGGAGTTCACCCTGGCGGTCCTCCAGGCGCTGGCGGCGCTGGGGAACCGCGACCTCGCGCCGAACCTCCTGGAACTGCTCCATTCCGGCCAGGGTGCCCGTCTCCAGGAGGCCATCGCGGAAACCCTGAGGGATCTGGCGGATCCTTCCCTGGCGTTGACCTTGTGCGAAAAGGCCGATCAGCTCCGGCAGCCCATCCTCCATGCCATCGCTCTGGAATCTATGGTGCGCAGCCACGCCGGTGCAGGGATGGGGGTGGATGAGGAGGCTTTCACCGTGCTTCTGGCCCAGGTGCAGGGGGCCTGGGCGGGGCGCAACCCCTGGGCGCTGCGTCTTCGGGTGGTGGAAGCGCTGGTGGTGTGTCCCGGGGGGGCGCCTGGGGGGTGGCGCAGTCTGGTGGCGATGATCCAGGATGCGCTGGCGGAGCGGCGTCCCGGGTCTTCTTCCGGGTGGTCCACGGAGGCGGCGGGGCGGGTTCAGATGATGCTCCGGGAGCTCCAGAAGCGGGTCTGATGCTGGTCCGAGGGGGACCGCCCGGCCGCTGGGGCGGCCTCTGCGTCCCCCTCGTGCTCCCCGCATCGTGCCTGGGCAGAGCCCAGCCCCGCCGCCTGCTGGTCCGAGGAGGGACCGCCCGGCCGCTGGGGCGGCCTCTGCGTCCCCCTCGTCATGGTCCGGAATTGGACAGGGCTCCTGGGCCTCGGGCATCCTCGCAGCGAAGGAGTGAGCCATGTCCGAGCGGTTGCGTGGGGAAGAACTGGTGGCGCTGGTGAAGCGGGTCTTCGAGCCCACGGAAGAGGATCGGGCGCTGGCCCTGCTGCTGGACCTGCCGGACGCGCAGGTGGCCGATACGCCCACCTGGGCCGAGCGCCGGACCATGGGTGCCGATTGGGCGGCGGAGCTGAAGCGCTGTGAGGCGGAGCTGGGCATGGCCGTGAACCTGGTGCTCTACCCCAACGTGCACACCAACAACGGCGACCTGCCCGCGAAGATGTGGATCCATAAGGGCGGCCCGCTGCCCGCCACCGCCGCGGACCTGAACCCCGCGGAGGCCGTGGACCTGGAAACGGTCTTCGCTGATCACCGCATCCTCATCGCCCTCACCAAGTTCAGCGCCACGGCGCCCCTCAAGGTGGCCGCCCGCACCCGGCCCTTCCGCGCCGCCACCATGCCGGGCTTCCGGCCCGACATGATCCCCAGCCTGCGGCTGGACTACCAAGAGGTGAACCGCCGGGTGAACCTGCTGAAGGACCTGCTGGACCGGGCCACGGGCGCCGACTTCCGCTTCGGCACGCCCGAGGGCGAGGACCGCCTGCACCTGGACCTGCGCCACCGCACGGGCCATGCCTCCGGCGGCCTCATCCCCGCCCTGGGCACCGCGGGCAACCTGCCTTCCGGCGAAGCCTACATCGTGCCCTACGAGGGCGAGCGGGAAGGCGATCCCAGCCGCACGGAGGGCCTCCTGCCCGTGCAGTTCGGCGCTGAAGTGGTGCGCTACCGCATCGCCGGGAACCGCGCTGTGGAGGTGCTCACGAACGGCCCCGCTTCGGATCGTGAGCGGGCCCTGCTGGCCAAGGAACCCGCCTACGCCAACCTGGCGGAACTGGGCCTGGGCGTGCTGGCGGCCTTCGGTGTGAAGCCCGTGGGCGAGGTGCTGCTGGACGAGAAGCTGGGTCTGCACATCGCCTTCGGCCGCAGCGACCACTTCGGCGGCCAGGTGGGCCCCCAGCACTTCAGCGGCCCCGAAGCCGTGATCCACATCGACCGCGTGTACGTCCCCGAAACCCAGCCCGATGTGAAGGTGCTGGCCGTGGACCTGCATCTGGAGGACGGCACCACCGTGGCCCTCATGCGCGATGGCGACTACGCGCTGAGGTTCTGAGCTGGGAGTAATCACGAATGGGGGAGCCGAACGGGCTCCCCCATTGCATTTGGGGCACGGAGTGGACGGTGGCTGTCGAAAACGTTCCCTTGTGCTTGACGGTGACACCTCCGGTCCTAGAATGATCCCTGCATGACGAGCGGCCCCGCGGGGGCCCGACAACCGAGCAAGACGCCACGGTGTCCTGGATCGCCCGATCCCATGCGCAGGAAACAACCTGAAAAAGGAGGCTCCCATGAACCCTAGGAACGAAGCCGGTGCGCTTCGGCCGCACCCGTCCTGGGAGGGCGCGGCGCGTCCCTGTCCCCGGGTTCCCCGCGAGGATTCGGCGTTCGCCCCCGTGGCTTTCGAGCCGACCTTCGAGGCGCAGCGAGGAGGCGCGTGATGCACGAATATCTGTTCACGTCCGAATCCGTCTCCGAGGGCCACCCCGACAAGGTGGCCGACCAGATCAGCGATGCCGTGCTCGACTGGTGCCTGGCTCGGGACCCGCGGGCCAAGGTGGCCTGCGAGGTGCTCATCGCGAAGAACGCACTGACCGTGGCCGGGGAGTTCCGGGCGGAGATCCCGGACCTGCGGTCCGTGCTCCAAGGGGCCATTCCGGGGCTGGTCCGGGGTGTGCTCGACCGCATCGGCTACACCGCCGAATCGGGTTTCGATCCCTGCAACCACGACCTGCGCCTGCTGCTCCAGTCCCAGAGCGGGGACATCCATCGGGGCGTGGAGCGGGAGGATGGGCAGCTGGGCGCCGGGGACCAGGGCATGATGTTCGGCTTCGCCTGCGATGAGACCCCGGCCTGCATGCCCCTGGCGCTGATGCTGGCCCATCGGCTGGTCGCCCGGCAGGCGGAGGTCCGGAAGGCCGGGATCCTGCCCTTCCTGCGTCCCGATGCCAAGAGCCAGGTGACGCTGCGCTACGAAGCCGGCCGGCCTTCGGGCATCCAGGCGGTGGTCCTCAGCACCCAGCACGATCCGGATGTGCCTGAGGCCCGGCTGCAGGAGGCGGTCCGGGAGGAGATCCTGGCCCCGGTGCTGGGTCGGGAGGCGCTGGCGGAGGCCCAGGTGTGGATCAACCCCACGGGGCGGTTCGTCACGGGGGGCCCGGAGGGCGACACGGGGCTCACGGGCCGCAAGATCATCGTGGACACCTATGGCGGCGCCTGTCCGCACGGGGGCGGGGCCTTCAGCGGCAAGGACCCCAGCAAGGTGGACCGCTCCGCCGCCTACGCCGCCCGCTGGGTGGCCAAGCATGTGGTGGCCAGCGGCATCGCCCGGCGCTGCACCCTCCAGGTGGCCTACGCCATCGGTGTGGCCGAGCCCGTGAGCTTCCACCTGGATTTCCACGGAACGAGCCGTCTGGACGAAGCCGAAGCAGCCCGGCGCCTCCGGGCGATCTTCGACCTCCGCCCCGCCAGCATCCTCCGCGACCTGGACCTGCGCCGCCCGATCTACCTGCCCACCGCAGCCTACGGGCATTTCGGAAGAGAGGACTTCTCCTGGGAGCGCTTGGATCGGTTGGAAGCCCTGAGGTCTGCAATGGTTTGATCGCTGATTGGCTCCATTACTATCAAAATAAAACGAATAGTGATTGAGTTGCCTGTTTTTATGGGTGGGTCAATTTTTGTCTACAACAAACTGCCCAAATCATTTGTGGCTCTGAGATGTACAATTTCTGGAGATCAACCATGAGCGATAAGCTTCACGAAGCACTTGTCCGATGGAACGACTACAAAAATCAGATTCGCCGACTTCCCGAAGGAGAATCCCTTCAAATTTTTGCCTTGGCTGCTATGATCAAGAGCATCATCGATCGAAATCCAAAATTTGGCCTTCCTGCTATGACACTTGTGAGTTGTGAAGTGGCTTTTGAGCTTCAAGAGTCTAGATTCAAACAAGTTAAAGCAGATTAAAGTATTGTTGGTTAACAATGTATATTGTTTTATGCTGTATTGATTCAAAAATGGAAAAAATTTGTTAATATAGAACAAAAAACAATTTATTAAATCATTGTTTAAATATTTGAAGAATATTATATGATCATCATGCGTGATGATTGCGACGTTATTTTTTTAATATTGGTTATTCTTTGAGGGAGGGGTGGGTTTAGTTCCTTCCTGAGTTGTCGGCCAGCACCTTTCCGATCTCCCCCAGGGCCTCGCGGGCGTAGGTGTTCCTCCGCCAGGCGAGGCCCAGGGTGCGGTGGGGGGCGGGCTCGGCGAAGGGG
>MWBB01000110.1 GCA_002068835.1 Acidobacteria bacterium ADurb.Bin340
CAAAGCCGGCAATATCGCCGAGTTTATCTCCCAGCCCGAAATCGATGGTGCCCTCGTCGGCGGCGCCAGCCTCAAGGCCGACGAGTTCATCTCTATTGTACGGCAGACGGCCGAAGCAAAGAGATAGCGATCAGCAATCAGCGATCAGCAGTCAGCCTGGCCTGATCCTGGCTACCCGTTATCGATTGCCGGTATTTGCAGAAGCCGGGGGTGGCGGATTGCGGGCTGGCCGCTGATCGCTGAAAGCTGACCGCTGAAAGCTGTTCACCATGTCCCTCGATTGGCACATCCTGCTCTGGGCGGCCATAGCGACCCTGCTCCTCTGGCTCGTGCAGCAGCAACTGCACAGCCATATCCAGGGGCTGGTTCTGCTCATCACCCAGAGCGAACAACTGGCCACCCTGACCCTCTTCTTGCTGCTCCTGCCCGGTATCGTCGTCCACGAACTGAGCCATTGGCTGGCGGCGCGGCTCCTCGGCGTGCGTACTGGGCCCATCTCCATCGGCCCAGCCCGCAAGCGCGGCCAGCAGCAGATGCGCTTCGGCTCTGTGCAGATCGCCCGCGCCGATCCTCTCCGCGAGAGCCTCATCGGCCTGGCCCCCCTCGCCCTTCAGGAAACCTCCGAGCACCTCCATCCCGGGGTGCCCGCCGGGCGCTATGCCGTACTGGCCGTGGGCGACACCGGCTGCGGCATGGATGCCGGGGTCCAGCAGCGCATGTTCGAGCCCTTCTTCACCACCAAGGAACCGGGGAAGGGCACGGGCCTGGGCCTGGCCACGGTCTTCGGCATCGTGAAGCAGCACGGCGGCTACCTGGGCGTGGAATCCCAGCCCGGCGCGGGCGCCACCTTCCGGCTGTACTTCCCCATCACGGAGGATCCTCTGCAGCCTCCCTCCCGGGAGCTCGAGCGGCCCAAGCCGATGGGCGGCGGAACAGTGCTCCTCGTCGAGGACGATGCCGAAGTGCGCGCCTGCATCGAGGCCATGCTCCTCCGGCAGGGTTATCGGGTGCTGGCCAGCCCAGGCTCCCTCGAGGCCCTGGCCCGGGTGAAAGAGGCCGCCCAGCCCGTGGATCTCCTGCTGTCGGATGTGGTCATGCCCAAGCTGAGAGGTCCCGACCTGTACCGCCTGCTCCAGATGCGCCAGCCCAGCCTTCCCGTGATCTTCATGTCCGGGCACCCCCCCGAAGCCATCGCGGGCCACGGCCTGCCGGAGGGCGGCGCAGCCTTTCTCCAGAAGCCTTTCACCGCCGCGGAACTCGCCCAGAGGCTCCGGGAGGTGCTGCCGGGCTGCTAGGCTGGATTCCGCACGCAGTCCGGATGGCTGCTCGGATTCCATTGACGTTTTGTCCAGACCGGTTCCCGGGAGCGGGGGTGTTGTGATACAAATCACGGGTGGAGCGGGCGGGACACTTATGGGTCAAGCGGTCATCAATCTGAGGCGCGTCGAATACTTGGCGGGGCTGCCCCAGCCCGAGGCCGAGGAACTGGCCAGCGTCAGCGAACTCCGCCGCTATGCCGATGGAGCCCCCGTCTTCAACCAGGGCGAGCACAGCCCCGGCATCTTCGTGGTGGTGCAGGGTGCCCTCAAGGTCTACCGCACCGATGGCCGCGGGAAGATCCAGGTCCTGGACATCCTCCAGCCCGGCACCTGCGTGGGCGAGGTGCAGGTCTTCGATGGCGGCGTCACCGCCAGCGGGGCCGAGGCCCACGGTGATACGGAGTGCTGGTTCATCCCGTCCCACGCCCTGAAGCGCATGGTGCTCCGCAGCCCTGCCGTGAGCGAGGTGATCATCCGCCACTTCGCAGGCAAGGTTCGGCACCTCATCCAGCTGGTGGAAACCCTCAGCCTGCACAGCGTGCCGGAGCGCGTGGCCCAGTTGATCCTCGACTACCACAGCCGCACCAATTCCGGCCGGATGCTGGTGGAATTCGGCGAAACCCAGGAGGATCTGGCGCAGTGCATCGGCGCTTCCCGCGAAGCCTTCAGCCGCGCCCTCCGCCTGCTGGCGGACCTCTCCCTGATCCAGAGCACCTTCCCGGTGGTCCGGATCCTGGATGTGCAGAAGCTCCAGCGCTACGCGAAGGGCTGAAGAGGTCGGGAAGGGGCGCGAACCGGATCCGCGCCCCTTCCCGTTCAGGCCATCAGCCGTGCGTGCATGGCTTCGGCCGCCCGGTGGCCCTGGCCCATGGCCAGGATCACGGTGGCGCCGCCGGTGATCACATCGCCACCGGCGTAGACGCCGGGCAGGGAGGTCTCCCCCGTGGCCTCGTCCACCACCACCACGCCGCCCCTGAGGGTGCGCAGGCCGCTCTCGGTGCGGGGCAGCAGGGGATTCACCGCACAGCCCAGGGCGATGATGATCGTTTCGCAGGGCAGCACCAGGCGTTCCCCGGTGTCCCGCACGCCACGTCGGCCATCCGGTCCCGGTTCCGTGAGTTCCATCACCGCGCAGGAGGCCTCCCGCAGCCAGCCTCGTTCATCCCCAATCAGTTCGATGGGGGTGTGCAGCCAGCGGAAGATGATGCCCTCCTCCATGGCGTGTTCCAGTTCCTCCCGGCGGGCGGTGCTCTCTGCCACGGAGCGTCGGTAGGCCACCGTCACCTCGGCCCCCAGGCGCTTGGCGCAGCGGGCCGCATCCATGGCGGTGTTGCCGCAACCCACCACGATCACGTGCTTGCCCACGGTCACGGGAGTGCCGTGGTCCGGGAAGCGGTCCGCCCGCATGAGGTTCACGCGGGTGAGGAATTCGTTGGCGGTGTAGACGCCCTTCAGGTCTTCGCCCGGAATCCCCAGCATCTTGGGCAGGCCGGCCCCGGTTCCCAGGAACACCGCATCGTAGTCCTTCCTCAATTCGGCCAGCGAAAGGGCACGACCCACCAGGGTGTTCATCACGAAGCCCACTCCCAGGCCCTGGAGGGCCCGCACTTCCGCATCCACGATGGCGTTGGGCAATCGGAATTCCGGAATCCCATAGAGCAGCACGCCTCCGGGCTTGGGGAAGGCGTCGAAGACGGTCACCTTGTGGCCCTTCCGGGCCAGTTCACCGGCCACGGTCAAACCCGCAGGACCGGCGCCCACCACAGCCACCCGTTTGCCCGTGGGCGGCGCCACGTCCGGCAGCAGGGTTTCGCCGTCCAGCAAGGCATCCCCCGCGAAGCGCTCCAGGCGACCGATCGCCACAGGTTCGCCCCGCACCCCCACCACGCAGCGGGCCTCGCATTGCTTCTCCTGGGGGCACACCCTCCCGCACACGGAGGGCAGCGGCGAGTAGGCCTTCAGGATGCGGCCCGCCTCCTGGGGACGGCCCGCCTCGATCTGCTTGATGAAGGCCGGAATGTCGATGCCCACGGGGCAGCCCTCCACGCAGTGGGGGGTCTTGCACTGCAGGCAGCGGGCGGCCTCGATGCGGGCCTGCTCGGCGCTGAAGCCCAGAGCCACCTCCCGGAAGTTCCGGGTGCGGGCCTCGGGCTCCTGGCAGGCCATGGCCTGGCGGGGAATCTTCATGCGCTGGGAGGCCTTCAGGCTGGCCAGATCCGTGGTGGCGGGATCCACATCCGCCACGGCGGGGATGTCCGGCAGGGCGAACCCGGCCTCGGCCTCGGACATGGCCTTCCGCGGCCTGCTCCGCCTCCCGGTACCAGTCCTGGCGGCGGCGCAGCATGGCGAAATCCACCGCATGGCCATCGAAATCGGGGCCATCGAAACAGGCGAACTTCACCTCGCCGCCCACGGCCACCCGGCAGCCGCCGCACATGCCCGTGCCATCCACCATCAGAGCGTTGAGGCTCACGAGGGTCTTCACGCCGGAGGGCCGGGTGAGTTCGCTCACGGCCTGCATCATGGGAATGGGCCCCACGGCCACCACCTGGGCCAGGGGTTCCCGCGCCAGCAGTTCCTTCAAGGCTTCCGTCACCAGGCCCTTCCGGCCCCAGGAGCCGTCGTCCGTGGTGATGATGAGCTCGTCGCTGGCCGCATCCAGTTCCTCCGCCAGGAGCACCCGCTCGCGGCTGCGGCCCCCCAGGATGGTGATCACCCGCTGGTCCCTTGCCTTGAGCGCCTCCGCAGCCGGCAGGATGGCGGCGCTGCCGTAGCCTCCCGCCACCAGCGCCACGGTGCCCGCCTCCGGCAGCTCCGTGGGGGCCCCCATGGGGCCCGCCACCGCGTAGAGCCGATCCCCGGCCCGCAGCTGGCCCATGGCCCTGGTGGTGGCACCCACCTCCTGCATCACGAAGCGGATCCAGCCCCGCCGGGCGTCCCCGCCCGCGAGGGTCAGGGGGATCCGTTCGCTGTGGGGGAAGGGCTGCACCATGAAGAACTGGCCGGGCTTGCGGCCCCGGGCGATCATGGGGGCCTCCACCACGAAGCCCCAGGTATCCGGCGCCAGCAGCACCTTCTCGAGGATGAGGTAGCCGTCATCGAAGGACGTGCGTTCCACGGAAAGCGAACGCCCCTTGAGCAGCGGCATCATCAAGCTTTCCTCCAGCTCCACATGGGCCCGCACCAGGGCCGCCAGGCGTGCGGCCAGCGCTCGCATGCGCTGGGGTTCCGGCACCTCGGAGCCATCGATGCCCCCCAGCAGCTGGAGGTTCAGGTCCCACATCTCGCGATGCTCCGTCGTGAGCTGATCCTGCAGGTCCTCGGCCCCAAGGGCCTCCAGCAGCGGGAAGAGCCGGACCTCCTCGGCCTCGTTGTGGGGCCGATGGGTGCCGTAGATCCACTGGCAGGCCGCATCCAGACCGGCCCAATCCCCGGCTTCCGCCGCCTGCTCCAGGCGCACCGCCTGCGCCAACGTCTCGAGGTGGGTTTCGTGCCAACCGGGAATGAGTTTTTCGGGCGCCGACGCATCGGTCATGGGCGGACCTCCAGCCCCCACTATCGGATGGAGGCCGCGCCCCTGGAAGACCGGCAGGGTGGCCGGGCCTTCGCCGGACACCCTGCCGGAGGACCTCACCGGACGGTCAGCGCCGGAGGAACTGCGCCTCCACCTCGGACCACCCGAGCGCCTTCTCCGCTTCGGCCTTCCGGAACCGCGCGATCTCTTCCTGGTACCAGGCCACCACGGGCTTGCCCACCTTCAGGGAGGCCAGTTCTCCGGCCAGATCCGACGGCTGCAGCAGGCACACCCAGCCCCGCTCGTAGGGACTGGTGCCGAGGAGCCCGGGCTCCCCCTTCAGGTCATCGTTGCCGTGAACCACCTTGCCGCTCACGGGCGCCAGGAAGCGGACCTGGTCCGCACCCTTGCGGAGGGTGAAAAGGGCCTCGCCACGGCGGACCTCCCGGCCCGCTTCGGGCAGGGCCACCTCCTGCACCGCCCCCAAGGCCTTGCGGGCGAAATCGTCCAGCCCGATGCGCACCTGGCCCGTGGGCTCGAGCCGCACCCACGCGTGCCCCTCGGAAAGGAAGGCTCCGCCCGGAACGCAGAAATCGTGATCCGACGCCGCTTCGGCCATGGCTGGAGTGACCACCCGCACGTGGGGGCGGCGCTGGGCTTGGAGCCGGGCCTCGCGCTTGATGACCAGCTTGCCCACGAAATCCGCCAGTTCCTCGGCGGTGAAGGGCTTCTGCACGTACTCGCAGGCGCCGTGCTGCAGGGTTTCCACGGCCGTTTCGATGGTTCCGTAGCCCGTGATGACCACCACGTCCACATCAGGGCGCAGATGCTTCACGGCCTTCACCACCTCCACGCCATCCATGTCCGGCATCTTCAGGTCCGTGAACACAAAATCGTAGTCCCGGCGCTGCACCAGCCCCAGGGCCTCGGGTCCCCGTTCCACGGTGTCCACGTTGTAGCCCTCCAGCACGAGGATCCGCCGGAAGGAGTCCAGCACCACGGCCTCGTCGTCCACCGCGAGAATGCGGGCCTTGGGGTTGGCCACCTCCACCCGCTTCAGACTCTTGGCCTCGTCCTCGGAATCCAGCCGCACGGCCTGTGTCAGAACGGCCTCCCGGACCTTCCGGGCCTTCTGTTCGCGCATCCGGCGGGTCACATCCCGGACCAGGAAATCCAGGGCCACGAAGGCCACGAACATGAGGATGACAATGAGGGCGGTCATGGCATTTCTCCTCAGACGGAAGGGCCGGTGCGGGGGAGGGCATCCTGGGGGCCCTCGATGGGAATCCGGACAATGAACCGGGCACCGTGTCCAGGTTCACTCTCCACCTCGATGGTGCCACCGTGGGCCTCCACGATGCCCCAGGTGACTGCCAGCCCCAAGCCGGTGCCCCGGTTCCCCTTGGTGGTGAAGAACGGTTCGAAGAGCCGGGGCAGGTCCTCAGCGGCGATGCCGGGGCCCTGATCCTCGACCGAAATCTCGGCCAGCGTACGCTCGCCGTTGTGATCCAGCCGGGGCCATGCCGTGTGGTGGCACCCCTTGCGGCTGCACCAGTAGACCGGATCCCCGGGCCAGGCCTGAACGGCGAAGAGAGGTGAACCGCATTCCGGGCAATCCATCCCCTGGACGCCCAGGGCCGTGCGGCATTCCGGGCAGGCGTAGGCGGCCAGGAGCCCCTCCTCCATCGGCGTGGGGAAGCGGTGACGGGCCCGGCCATACACGGGATCCAGGTGCACCGAGAAGGCCTCGTGGCCCACCTGGGCCAACAGACGGACGGCCGGCAGCCCTCCGATCCGCGTGGAGGGGTCCAGCAGATCATGCCCGTTCGGACAGGTGGGCCGGCGCAGATGGGCATGGCCCAGGGCCGGCAGCGAGACCCTCCGGGTGGCAATGCGGATCTCCCCCTGGGTTCCGATGGAAGCATCCGCCGCATTCAACAGGAGGTTCACCAGCACCTGCTGGATCTGGTTGGCATCCACCGAAGCCAGCGGCAGATCCAGCGCCAGATCCAGGGCCAGGCGCACCTGGTTCAGCTGGAGCTGGTTCGTGACCACTGCGGCCGCATGGCGGGCCACCTCGTTGAGGTCCGTGGGCTTGCGGGCCGGAGGCGTGGGGCGCGCGAAATCCAGCATCTCGATGATGATGCTCCGGCAGCGCTTGGTTTCCCGAATGATGACCTCCAGATCCTCCTGGGCCGATTCATCCCCGGTGAGGCGCTTCTTCAGCAGGGAGGCGTAGCTCAGAACCCCCGTCAGCGGATTGTTGATCTCATGGGCCAGCCCCGCGGCGAGGCGTCCGACGGAGGCCAGCTTGTCCGCCTGGGTGAGCTGGCGCTGGGCCTCGGTCATCTTCTGGGTCATCGCATTGAAGGCCCGGGCAAGTTCGCCCAGTTCATGGCGCGCAGTGGCGGGAATGGCCGTGCTCACATCGCCCCGGGCCACCCGCCGGGTGCCTTCCAGGAGGGCGGAAACCGGCTGGAGGACCAGCCGACGGTTGAGCCACCAGAGAATGAGGCTGCTGGCGGCAATGGCCAGCAGCGAGAGCCCCACGATCACCCAGTGGTCCCGGGCGATCTCCTGGTCCACCTCCGCCAGGGAGACATTCACATCCAGCACCCCCAGGACCCGCTGCTGGGGGGTATGCGCATGGCATGCGGCAGTGGTGCAGTTCGGCTGGTTGGGAATGGGCTGGATGATGCCCAGCACGCGGGTCCCGTCCCCAGCCCGGAAGGTGCGCACCCGGTCCTTCATGTCCAACCGCTCCAGGGGCCGGTCCGGCGCGTGGCAGGCGTAGCAGGCTTCGGCCCGGGTATCCACCACCGTGCCCATCTCCTCCCGCTCGGAGGAGAACATGATGCGCCCCTCCTTGTTGAAGAGGCGGACCTTGCGGATGCCCTCCCCGTGCATGCCGCCGATCTCGCTGATCTGGCGGTGCAGGTTGTCCCGGCGGTTCTCCAGCATGTCGTGGTAGGTGCTCTGCCGGATCGTTTCGCTGAGCTGGCTGGCGCTGCGGGTGCGTTCCTTGAGCAGGGCTCCGGTGTGGGCGCGGATCAGCACGAAGGCCATCACACCGATGACCAGGGCGCTGACGGCCCCGGCTCCGGCGATGAGCTGTGTCCCGATCCTTGTACGCACGGTCAGCCCTCCTTAGAGCGCCTGACAGAACTCGCGCGGGCCGCGCTGGGAGCGCCGGGCGAGCGTGGGAAGGAAGGCGCTGGAGGC
>MWBB01000111.1 GCA_002068835.1 Acidobacteria bacterium ADurb.Bin340
CCGGTGCCGACGCCGGTGCCCCCCAGTCCCTACACCACGCACGAACTGCCTCCCCCTCCCTCGCCCACTCGGCGCCACACGGGGCGTTGGATCGCCCTGGGCGCCGGGCTGCTGGCGGTAATGGCCCTGGGGGGGCTGATCCTGGCTCGCCCGGACCTGCTGGGCCTGAAGGATCGCGCGGCTGCGCCTCAGACCGAGCCAGCCCCCCTGCCTCCGGAAGCGCCTGCGCCGCCCTTGGTGCCCCCGGCCATCCCTGAGGAGGCCGAAGTTCCCCCCGCGCTGCGCAGCTACCACGAGAAGGCCCTGCGGGGCGATGCCAACGCCATGGCCGTGCTGGGCACGATGTACTACAACGGCCTCAACGTGCCAGCCAACCGCGCCGAAGGCCTCAAGTGGCTGCGCCGCGCCGCGGAGAAAGGCAACACAGCGGCCCGGAAGCAACTGTCCCAGATGGAAGGGCGCTAGGCACTCCTAACCCGCGCTTCGGCGCCAGGCCATCACCTTGGCGGCGGCGGCCTTGCCAGCTTCCGCCGCCAGCCGGTCTTCCGGGGCCTCCCGCACGGCCGCCACGCTGCCGAAGGCCTGGAGCAGCTTCCGGGCGGTGGCCGGACCGATGCCCGGAATGGCCGTCAATTCCGTCTGGAGGGTGCGCTTGGCACGCAGGCCCCGGTGGTAGGTGATGGCGAAGCGGTGGGCTTCGTCCCGGATGCGCTGGAGGAGCTGGAGCACAGGACTGCTGCGGGGGATGCGCAGGGGCTCGGCCCGATGGGGCCGGAAGACCAGTTCCTCCTTCTTGGCCAGGGAGGCCAGATCCAGCCCGTCCAGCCCCAGTTCCGCCAGCACCGCCTGGGTGGCATGGAGCTGGCCCAGGCCGCCATCGATGAGGACGAGGCCCGGCAGTTCGCGCCCCTCCGCCATCTGGCGCCGGTAGCGGCGGGTGACCGTCTCCGCCATGTTCGCGAAATCGTCGTTCCGCTCGTTGGTGAGCTTGAAGCGGCGGTACTGGGCCCGGTCCGGGGCGCCATCCGTGAACACCACGCAGCTGGCCACCACCTCGCGCCCCTGGCCGTGGCTGATGTCGAAGCACTCGATGCGCCCGGGCCGATGGGCCAGCCCCAGGAAGGCCTGGAGCCCCTCCAGCACGGCTTCGTTGAGGCGCGCGGGTTCGAATTTCCGCTCCAGGGCCAGCCGGGCGTTCTCCTGGGCCATGGCCAGCAGGTCCACCTTCTCGCCCTTCTTCGGCACGTGGATCACGGGACGGCTGCCGCGCATGCCGACCAGCCAGTCCCGAAGCAGGTCCGCGCCTTCGGGCTCCACCTCCACGAAGATCCGGGCGGGCACCGACTCCTCGGCGTAGACCCGCTGGAGCACCTGGGTGAGCACGGCGCCATCGAAGGCTTCGATGTCCTCCAGCACGAACTCCTGGCGCCCCACCATGCGGCCTTCCCGCATCACGAGGCGGTGAACGCAGGCCCGGCCATCCAAGACGGCGGAGCCATAGAGATCCGTATCGTCCTGGTCCACCGTGGCGGCCTTCTGGCGGGTGAACCAGGCATCCAGCTGCTGGAGGGCGTCCCGGTGCTGGGCCGCCTGCTCGAAGGCGTGGTGCTGGGCCGCCTGCCACATGGCCGCCTCCAGCCGCGCCTTGAGTTCATCCCGCTTGCCCTCCAGGAAGAGCCGCGCCTCCTTGGCCTGCTCCCGGTAGGCCTCCAGACCCACGGCGCCGATGCAGGGCGCCGTGCAGCGGTGCAGCTGGTACTTCATGCAGGCCCGCCCCCGCTGGCCATCGATGACCAGATCGCAGTCCCGGATCTGGAAGAAGCGGTACACCAGCTCCGCCGTGCGGTAGGCGGTGGAGGCCGGGAAGAAGGGCCCGAAGTAGAGGGAGCCGTCCTTGCGCACCTTGCGGGTGACGAAAACTTGGGGATAGGCGTCCTTCCAGGTGAGCTTCACGTAGGGGTAGGTCTTGTCGTCCCGCAACAGGATGTTGAAGGGCGGCATGTGCTCCTTGATGAGGTTGTTCTCCAGGACCAGGGCTTCCAGTTCGGTTTCGCAGACGATGAACTCCAGATCCCAGATGCGGGCCACCAGGCGCCGGGTCTTCGCGTCCTGGTGCTTGTTCTGGAAGTAGCTCTTCACCCGGTTGCGCAGCACCTTGGCCTTGCCCACGTAGAGCAGGTTGTCCTCCCGGTCCCGGTAGAGGTACACCCCAGGGCGGACGGGCAGATCCGCCAGCTTGCGCTTCAGCAGGGGGCTCTTCTCGGCGTTGGACCGAACCATCCCGACAGGTTAGAACGCCTCGGGTTCCCGTGCGGCCCCGGCGGGGATCACCCGGTAGCGGTGCAGCATCCCTTCGGGATCCGTGGGGGATTCGTAGATCAGGCGGGCAGACGCCATCCCGGCCAGCTGGAACATGCGCTGCACCCACTGGCACAGGTAGACGCCGAAGAAGAAAGTCAGGTTCGGCACCGCTGCGATGCGCACCTCCCAGGCCCCGTCCTCCAGATGCCTGACCTCCACCCAACCACCCTCCATCCGGCTGGCCCAAATCGTGGGAATCATGTCCGCCAACCGCCCGGGGCTGGTGAACCACTCCGGATGGACAGCCTGGATCTGCTCTGCGGAGAGGGCCCCGGGCAGGGTTCCCAGGGGCTTGAAACGATCCGGGCCCAGGGAACGGACCAGGTACTTCGCCACATCGATGTCCACCCACTGCATCGGATCGGGGCGGGTTTCCAGGAGGGCCCGAACCTCCGAGGGAAGCCCGTCGAGAAAGGCATGCCATTCCTCTTCCGGCATGCTCGCCCGCAGGGCCGTTCTGAGCATCACGAAACCTTCGCCCCGGATCCGGCGGATCCGTGCCGTTTCGTGGAGTCGATCGTCCGTGGGCATAGGCGCCAGGATAGCCTCCGGCCGCCCCGGACCCCAGTTTTGAAAAACCCAAAAATCAACGTTCAGTGGCCCCCTTCCGATGCCTTGGCTGCGGCACCGGTGGTGCCCCCATGGAGGCGTTCATGCTGTCCATACCTTTTCGCGCTTTGACACCCCTGGCCCTGATCACCATCGCGGCCGCGGGCCTCCCGCTCGCAGCCCAAAGCCCCAGCGACGAGAGCCTCGCCCAGGAGCTGCTGGAACTGCTCAACACACCGGTCAAGGGCGCCTCCAAGCGCGAACAGCGGCTCATGGACAGCCCCCAGGCCATCGAGGTGGTCACGGGAGAGGAACTTCGCATCATGGGGATCCACCGTCTCCAGGACGCCCTCAAGCTCCTCACCAGCATCGACCTGCTGGAATCCGACCTGGGCTACAGCGTGGTGGGGATGCGGGGCGTCATGCAGGAGGGCCAGCCCCGCACAGTCCAGGTGCTCATCGACGGCGTGCCCCTGTACGTGCCCCTGGGCTCGGCCCTGGATGTGAACAACCTCCCGGTGGCCCTGGATCTGGTGGACCGCATCGAAGTGGTGCGGGGCCCCAGTTCCACCCTGTACGGAGCCAACGCCGTGGTGGGCGTCATTGCCATCACCACCCGCAAGGCAGGAAACGGCTTCCATGGCGGGGCCCAGGTGGCAGGCATTGAGAAGTCCTCGGTGCGCGGAAGGGCCCACCTGGGCTGGTCCGACGGCAGCTTCGGGTTCATCGCCGGCTATCAGGGCGCCTCCTTCGGCGACAGCGATCTCCGGACCCACAAGGTGGGTTCCACCGGGCCCACGGACTGGGTGGTCTTCGATGGGAAGGATCTGGCCGGACACCAGACCGACAAGGCCCACCAGTCCCAGGCTTCGGCCCGGCTGGACTGGAGCGTGGGCGAGTCCCGCTTCTGGTTCACTGCAGGACAGGCCTCCAAGAAGCTCAGCCCTCCGGGGATCCCTCCCGTCAGCTACAGCAACTACCGCTTCAACCAGACGAACACCCTGCTGCTGGGCTGGGGCCATACCTGGTCTCCAGCCTTCAGCACCGAGGTGCGCCTGCACCGCATGCGCAACCAGGTGGGCAGCGGACCCACCCAGCTGCTGGCGGTGGTGACGCAGGATCCCGGCTGGAACGCCGAATACACCTGGGGGGATCTCACCAGCGACCAGATCGACCTCCAGGCCAACTGGAACCCAACGGCCAAGCTCCACTTCGTCTTCGGCGCGGATACCCGCCGGATGAACGCCGAACCAGCCCGGATGTGGGGATTCTCGGAACGGATCCGGGAAACTGCCTCGGGCGGCTTCGCCAGCCTGGACTGGGACACGTCAAACGACACGGCCCTGAGCCTGGGGTTCCGGGTGGAGAACGAGACCCTGGGCGGATCCCGGGTAAGCCCGCGGGCCGCCTTCGTCTGGCGGCCGACACCCGCCAGCGTCCTGCGCCTGGCCTACCTCACCAGCACCCGCAGCCCCCAGATCATGGAGCAGCGCATCAACTTCGCGGCCCACTACCCCGCCTCGCCGTTCCCAGTGGTGTATCGCATCCTGCCCAATCCGGATCTGAAACCCGAGGAAACCGAAAACATCGAACTCGGATACCGCCACCAGTTCGGCCCCGTCACGCTGGATGCCACGATCTACCACATGAAGCTCGCCGATCTCATCGGCCAGGTGACGGTGGCCGTCGGCCCGCCGGTGGATACCCGCTTCGAGAACACGGGAGATGCCACCAACACCGGCGCCGAGCTGGCCCTCACCTGGCAGGCGGCCAAGGGCTGGACCGTGGGCTTCAATGCCGCCTACGTGGATTTCCAGCGGGATGAAGCCCTTCCGCCCCTGGGCAAGGATTTCGCCTACACGGTGCCCTTCAAGGCGAACCTCTGGACCCGCTTCACCGCCGGGCGTTTCGCGGGCTTCCTGAGCCTGCAGCATGTGGGCGCCACCGATGTGGAGGCCCTCCAGGTCTACGGCGCGCCCCTCTTCGATGACCGGGACGCCTTCCTGCAGGTGAACGCCCGCCTGGGCTACGAAATGCTCAACGGACTCACCGTGGGCGTCTACGCCCAGAACGCGGCCCGGGAACACACCCCCCAGGGGGCCACGGGCCCCGATCGACCCATCTACGACTACGCCGCCCGCCGCGAAGTCGGCCTGACCCTCGAATACCGGTTCTAAGCCCCGTCAAGAACCATGCGCACGGGGCCCTTCGGGGCTCCGTGCCCTGCTACAGGGCCAGCAGGATTCCCACCATGAGCAGCGGCAGCCCCAGCAGCGCGGCGAACAGCCAGCGGCCCCTGGGCTGTCCCAGGTTCACGGTCCAGCCCAGGCCGTCCAGCTTGGGGACCAGGAGACGCGGGTCCGAAGGAGCCACGTAGAAGAGCCCCCCCTTCCAGTCCTCGGGGCGTCCCGTGTCAGGCAGACCGGCCCCGGCAGAGGCGGCAGGCTCCGCTCCCGGCAGGCGCAGCAGCATCAGCACCACGCCGCCAAGGTTGGCCAGCATCAGAACGCCGATGCCCAGCCCCAGGGCCGTTCCGCCCATCCGGGGCTGGGCCAGCAGGAAGGCGAACAGCAGGATCATTCCCGTGGGCGCAAGGACCCGCAGGGGCAGCAGCATTCCCGCATACCGCTGCATCCCCGCCTCTCCGAACCATGACGGAAGGTGATCCAGCAGGGTCATCAGCAGCCAGACCCCGCCCGCCAGGATCAGGCCCGAACCCACCACCTGAGCGGGAGCCTCCCAGCGGTTCACCCCGCGGGGCCCCCAGTGCACGGGAACCTGATCCGGCAGATCCACCGCCCAGACCCGCCACAGCACCAGGAGGACCACCGCCGCGAGGGTGGGCACCAGGTCCCAACGGGAGAGATGAATGCGGCGCATGGAAGACTCCGGGCTCCAGCTTCGAACGCAGGATCGCCCACTGCAAAGGAATCCGTCCAGCGGGTTCCTGGCTCCGCCGATCCGCCCCGGCGTTAGGCTGATGCCATGTCCACCCGAACCCAGCAAGGTCATCGCGCCCGCCGCACGGGGCGCCGCGCGGAACGGGCCACCCTCTGGCTGCTGTGGCTGCGGGGCTGGGATCCGGTGGCGGAGAACCTGAAGCTGGGGCGCCGAGAACTGGATCTCCTGGTGGTGCGGGGAACTGATCTGCGGCTCATCGAAGTGAAGGCCCGCCGCTCCGGCGCCTGGGTGGCTGCCGATACGGCCCTTGCCAGCGAGCAGCGTCTTCGGCTGCAGACCGCCCTGCGCGCCTACCTGGACCGGGTGCCCTGGCCCGGCACCGTCACCTTCCAGCGGGTGTCCTGGAGTGGCTGGCGCTGCAGATTCCACCCACCGGAACGTTGGGACGCCCTCAAGATCCCCCGCTGATGAGGGTCTGCAGCCACCCGGGAAAAGTCACACCGAATCACAGCTCGCCCCGGTCACACTGATAAATGACGCCCGGTTCCCGGATGCCGTCGACAAGAGGTTCGGATGTCCCACGTTCTGTTCAGCAACACCTCCCTGCCGGTCCTGCAAGGCTGGCAGGCCCCCGGGGCCCTGGATCTCCAGGCCGCCTTCCTGCGGGCCGGGGGCTGGGCCCTGCCCCGCACCGAGGCCTTTCCCGATGCCGCCCGCCTGAAGGCACGGCTCCAGGAACTGGCGGCCCAACTCCGGGAGAACGCCAAGCTGGGCCTGGATCTGCGCGGCCTGCGGGGGGGCGCCGATTCCGTGCTGGCCGCCGCCCGGGAAGCGGGCGTGGCCTTCGTGCTCCACACCGCCGACATCTCGCCCGAACTGGGCCTTCTGAAGGAATCCAACCTCCCCCGCATCGTGGCCGTGGCCAGCCCCGAAGAGGCCCTTCGCGCCCAGGCTTCGGGAGCCGCCGCCCTGCTGGCGGATGCCGAGTGCATCGCCGCCCTCGGCCCCCTCGGCCTCCCCATCCTCGCCGCTGCGGAAGGGGCCGCCGAGGCCCGCCATGCCCTGGAAGCGGGAGCCCAGGGCCTGCTGCCCCGCTCGCCCCTCCTGCTGGATGCAGATCCCCTCAACGCCTTCCGGGGCCGCCTCCTGGATGGCCTGGATGCCACCGACGAGGCCCTGCTGCGCCGAGGCCCCTCCGCCCTGCCCCGCCTCCGCATCCGCAACCTGGATCTGAGCTATCCCATCCAGCAAGGCGGCATGGGCATCGGCGTGTCCTGGGAAGGCCTGGCGGGCGCCGTGGCTGCCGAAGGCTGCGTGGGCTTGGTTTCCGCCATCGGCACCGGCTACCACGGCTCGGCCCGCCCCGTGCTGCGCCTGGGCCGCCCGGACCCCGCCTCCCTGAATCCCCCCAGCACCCTCGAAGCCATCATCCGCACTGCCCGGGAGCGGGCGGGCGGGCGCGGCGCCGTGGGCGTGAACATCCTCTGCGCCATCGAAGGCTACGAAGCCGCTGTGCGCGCCTCCCTGGCCGGCGGCGCCCAGCTCATCGTCAGCGGCGCGGGCCTGCCCCTGGCCCTGCCCGACTTCGTGGGCGACGCCGATGTGGCCCTGGTGCCCATCGTCTCCTCGGCCCGGGCCCTCGGCGTGATCTGCAAGCACTGGAAGCGCAAGCACAACCGCCTGCCCGATGCCGTGGTGCTGGAAGGCCCCGAAAGCGGCGGCCACCAGGGCTTCAGCCCCGAGGGCTGCGGCGCTGCCGAGCACACCCTGGAGCATCTCCTCCCCGAGGTGGTGGCCGAGCGCGACAAGTGGGGCGACTTCCCCGTGCTGGTGGCCGGTGGCGTGTGGGATCGCGCTGACATCGAGCGTTTCCTGGCCCTGGGCGCCAGCGGCGTGCAGATGGGCACCCGCTTCATCGGCACCTTCGAGTGCGATGCCTCCCCCGCCTTCAAGGAAGTGCTGCTGAAGGCCGGCCCCGAGGACATCGGCCTCATGAAATCCCCCGTGGGCATGCCCGCCCGGGGCGTGTACACCCAGCTCCACAAGTCCATCGAAGCCGGCACCGCCCCCGCTATCCGATGCGTCAGCCACTGCCTGCAGCCCTGCGGCCAGGGCCGCGGCGCCCGCGAGGTGGGCTACTGCATCGCCGACCGCCTGGCCGATGCCCAGCGGGGCGACGCCGAGCACGGCCTCTTCTTCAGCGGCAGCAACGGCCACCGCCTCAAGGAGCTGGTGAGC
>MWBB01000112.1 GCA_002068835.1 Acidobacteria bacterium ADurb.Bin340
GGGCGGCTTCAAGGAATCCCTCCAGCAGGCACCCGAAGAAGTCCTCCTCCTGCCAGGGCGGCAGGTGCTCCAGGACATCCAGGGCGTCCTTTCCTTCGCGATCCATGCGGCCGCCCCGGACCTGGACCTCGGATGGATTTCCGAGGTTCATGGCGTGGAAGAGGCTGAGCCGGGGTTGGCCCCGGAAGGCTCGCCCCACGGCCTCGAAGGCCTGGGGGGCCCGGTAATGGGCCGAGGCCATCTGGGCGAGGCGGACCGGACGGCCCTCTTCCACGGCCCTCAGCAGCATGCTGCGCAAGGCGTGCCGGGGATTGCGGTGGACCCAGACGACCCAGACCTCCCGCTGTTGTCCCAGCAGTTTTTCGATCTTCCGCTTCAGACCCTCGGCATCGGTGTGCGGGGCATCGAGGATGGCGCCTACACCTTCCGCGAAGGATGCGAGGGAGGTTTTCCCGGAGGCCTGTCCCCCCATCGTGATGAGGACGGGGCGACCGCGGCCCTGGTCGAGGGCCCATTCCTCGATCCACTGGTGAACCTGGAAGAGGTCCATCAGGGTTTCGAGACTGGCTTCGTGGAGGGCCGCAAGCCCCAGGGTGGGGTTCTCCCGCACGGAGGGGAGCAGGGTGTTCACCAGGTCTCCGTTGACCAGCATCCCGCCCCGGGATTCCGGCAGCCGGACATGGTCGGCCACGATCCCCTTGCGGGCCAGCACCATCTGCCTGGCTTCCTGCGCGATGCGCTCGAGTAGGGCCTCACGCGCTTCCTGGGGGTAGCCCTCGAACGGAACCCGACGATGAGGCGGAACCTGGCGCCACGACATGGACCCCTCGCAATGGGACAGGATGCCCAGGCCGCCATGGTAATGCGTTCAGGATGACAGTGGCTGTCACACGGCGAGGAGCCGGATGGCCGTATCGTGGTTTACGAAGCGGAAAGGAAACCGGATGGAAAGTCCTGGCGATGCCCTGGAGCGACGCCCCACTCATCTTCGGTCGGGTCAGGAACCCTTCCGGGCTGGCGGCATGGAAATGGGGATAACCCTGCTGGATTTCTGGCGGTGGAGCGCATCCGACCTGGTGAACAACACCACCCGAGGCGTGCTCGCCGAGTTCATCGTGGGGACAGCCCTCGGAATATCCGTAAACAACCCCAGGGAAACCTGGGCTCCGTGGGATTTGACCACCCCTGAAGGCATCAAGGTTGAAGTGAAATCCGCAGCCTATGTTCAGAGTTGGACCCAGAAGAGGCTTTCGAACATCACCTTCAACACGCCGAAAACCCGCACCTGGGATCCAGAAACGCAACGCCCCTCCAGGCATGTCAAGCGGCAGGCGGAGGTCCATGTTTTCGCCCTGCTTGCCCACCAGGACAAGGTCACCATTGATCCCATGAACCTGGAACAGTGGCGCTTTTTCGTGCTTCCGACCTCCGTGTTGGATGGTCGCTCACGAAGCCGGGACTCCATCACCCTCTCCACACTCCAAAAGCTCCACGGGCCAAGCCAGCACTATGGAAAGCTCCGGGAGATGGTTTTGCTGGCTCGAGCCCAACGGGTCGACAAGGCGGACTGAGGGTGGCGAATGAGGGGGTGGGGCGGCCTGGGCAGCCTTGGTCTGGCGGCAGGGATCACCCCTGCCGCTTCTCCTCCAGTTCGAGCCATTCCCCTTCGAGGATTTCCAGGTCCGCCTTGAGGCGGGCCTGGTCCTGCAGGGCGGCGTGGCCCGGGGCCTCGGCGGAGAGGAAGGCGGCGGGATCTGTCAGCGCGGCCTCCACCTCCGCCAGTCGAGTGTGGAGGGCCTCCATGGCCTGCTCCACCTCGGCGAAGCGGCGCTGTTCCTTCTGGCTGAGGCCGGGTTTGGCCTTCTTCGGGGCTTCCGTCCGGGGCGCAGGGGCCGCGTCCGGTTTGGCCGGTGCCGGGGTTCCCCGCTCGGCCCGGAGGCGCTTCACGGTGGCCGGGGGGCCCTCGTACAGCTCCCAGCGGGGCGTTCCTTCGGGATTCCAGGCCAGGGTGTGGGTGGCCACTTGGTCCAGGAAGAACCGGTCGTGGCTCACCAGCAGCAGGGCGCCGGGGTAGTCCAGCAGGGCCTCCTCCAGGTTCTGCAGGGTGGGGATGTCGAGGTCGTTGGTGGGTTCGTCCAGCACCAGCAGGTCCGCCGGATGGAGCATGGCCTTGGCCAGAAGCAGGCGGTTCCGCTCGCCGCCCGAGAGGGTGGAAGCCTGGCGTCCCTGCTGGGCCACGGGGAAGCCGAAGCGGGTGAGGTAGACGTGGGCGAGGACCGTGCCTTCGCCGGCCTTGACGACCGCGGCTCGGTCCGCCAGGTTGTCCAGCACGCTGCGGGTGCCGTCCAGCTCGCCCCGGCCCTGGGAGATGGCGGCGGTGGTGAGCTTGGCGTGGCGCACCACGGTGCCCGAGGTGGGGTCCAGATCGCCCATCAGGAGGCGCAGGAGCGTGGACTTGCCGCAGCCGTTGGGGCCCAGCAGGGCGATGCGCAGGCCCCGCTGGAGGATGAGGTCCAGGCCGCCCACCAGTTCGGAGCCTTCGGGATAGGCGAAGCGGAGTTCCCGGGTCTGCAGCAGGGCGTCGGCCCGGGTGTCCCCGCCGCGGAAGGCGAGGCTGGTCCGCGCTTCCACCCGGGTGCGGGTTTCCACATCGTCCTTGAGGTCCAGCACATCCTGGATGCGGAGCTTGGATTTGCGGGTGCGGGCCTTGGCGCCCCGGCGCAGCCAAGCCATCTCCCGGCGCAGGCGGTTCTGCAAATGTTCCGTGAGCCGGTGCTCCCGGAACTCCCGATCCGACTTCTCCAGCAGGTAGTCGCTGTAGCTGCCGTCGTAGCTGGCGACCTTGCCGCCTTCCAGCTCCAGCATCCGGTCCACCACGCCATCCAGCAGGTGGCGGTCGTGGGTGATGAGCAGCAGGGCGCCCTCGAAGCCCTGGAGCCAAGCTTCCAGCTTCTCCACCTGTTCCGGGTCCAAGTGATTGGTGGGCTCGTCCAGCACCAGCACATCGGGATCCCTCAGCCAGGCCTGGGCCAGGGCCACCCGCTTGCGCCAGCCGCCGGACAGTGAGGCCACGGGGACTTCCAGGTCCGCCAGGCCCCAGGTGGTGACGGCTTCCTTCAGGCGGGGCTCCAGATCCCACCCCATGTGGGCCAGATGGTGCTCGACCCGTTCCAGTTCGTCGTGGAGCCGCCCTTCGGTGGCGGCATCAGCGCCCTGCAGGGCTTCGTGGATCTCGCCGTGGCGGCGGATCAGGACCTCATGCTCCGCCAGGGCCTCCCGCAGGGCGCTGCGCACGGTGGCTTCCGGCGCGAAGGGTGGATCCTGGGCCAGCCGGGCGATGCGTAGGCCTTGGGTGAGGATCACCTCGCCGGAATCCGGCGCCTCCTCCCCCGCCAGCAGCTTGAAGAGGGTACTTTTCCCGGCGCCGTTGCGGCCGATGAGACCCACCTTCTCCCCCTGGGCCAGGCCGAAGGAGAGGTCGTCCAGGATGGGCTGGGCGCCGTAGGCCTTCGACACGCGCACCAGGCTGAGGGCCACACCCGCCATGAAACCTCCCGAGCCCACCAGTGTCCCACGGCGTCTCCGGTAGCCCCAGGCTCAAGTCTCCAGGGCGGTCGATCCCCGGCGCGTGCGAGGGGCTCCCGGAGCCGCGGGAACGAACCGTTCAATCGTTCGGGATCCACGTTCCCAGGGCCTCCATGAGCCTCTGCAACTGCTGAGGCTCGGTGGTGTGGAAGCGGCTCACCAGCTTCCAGCCCTGGGCCACCTTCTGGTAGCGGTGCAGCCAGAGGAAGGGGCCTTCCCATGGGGCCTCAGGGCCGCTGCGGGTGCGGACCAGGAAGGCCATCGTGCTCCAGGGGCCGTCGCTCAGGCGGCGTCGGCCCAGTTCCTCCAGGCCGGTTTCGTCGTCATGGTCCAGCACCAGGTCGTCCAGATCGGGGATGTGCATGGCTCCATTCTGGGGCCGGGAGGGGGGCGGAGGTAGGCTGGGGGAAACCCCGGAGTTCTCCATGACCAAGCGCCTCGTGGTGTGCGCCGATGGCACCTGGAACGATCCCGACCAGACCCAGGCGGGCCGCCTCGCCGTGACCCATGTGGTGAAGCTGGCCTCGGCGGTGAGGCCCGAGGCCCCGGATGGCCGGGCCCAGCTGGTGGCCTACCACAAGGGCGTGGGCGAACGCGGGGGCCTGTGGGACAAGATCACGGGTGGCGCCTTTGGCGTGGGGATCTCGGACAACATCCAGGAACTCTACCGATTCCTGGTGATGAACTTTGCGCCCGGGGACGAACTGTGGTTCTTCGGCTTCAGCCGGGGTGCCTACACGGTGCGGAGCCTGGCAGGCCTGGTGCGGAACTGCGGCATCCTGAAGCGGGACCACTTCCAGCGCTGCGGAGAGGCCTACGACCTCTACCGGGAGCCCGGGAAAGATGCGCATCCCAAGGGGCCGAAGGCCGTGGCGTTCCGGGAGCGCTACGCCTGGCCTGCCTCGGAGGCCGTCCATTTCATCGGCGTGTGGGACACCGTGGGCGCCCTGGGCATCCCCGTGAGGCCCCTGCGCTTCTGGACCCGGCCTCTCTACGAGTTCCACGATGTGGAGCTCTCCAGCCATGTGGCCTTCGCCTACCAGGCCCTGGCCCTGGACGAGCGGCGCAAGCCCTTCGTGCCCACCCTCTGGAAGCGGCAGGCGGACAGCCCGGCTTCCCAGGTGATGGAGCAGGCCTGGTTTCCGGGCGTCCACAGCGATGTGGGCGGCGGCTACGCCGAAACCGGGCTTTCGGACCTGGCCCTGGCCTGGCTGTGGGACCGGGCCCAGCGGGCGGGGCTGGGGCTGGACCCGGCCCTGCGTCCCACCGGCGATCCTGCGGCCCCCGCCCACGACAGCCTTACGTGGTTCTACCGCCTGATGGGGAAGGGGGAGCGGAGCCCGGGGGCAGGCGGCATCCCGGCCGCGGAAACCCTGCACCGCTCCGTACCGGAACGGCAGCGGCGCCTTCCGGGCTATGGGAGCCTCGGCCTGGAGCGTTTCATGGCCCAGGGGCCGGTGGTTTCGGAACCGTAGGGGATGCCAGCGGGGCCAGGGCCTTGAGCAGCTCCTGCAACGGCACCACCTGGTCTTCAGACAACACCCACGCTGGGAAGCGCACTTCGGCGTGGCGTTTCGGGCTCGACACGCTGCCGTGGGCCAGATCCAGCACGGCGGTGAAGGTGCCCCCGGGCAGGTCCGGGCGGGGCTTCTGCTGGAAGGATTTCAGCAGGTTCCCTTCCAGGACCACCTGAACCGTCTGGGGCTGGAGGGCGTACGCCAGGGTCACCCGCTGGGGGTCCAGGGGGATGAACTGGATGCAGCCCAGGCCAGGGATGGTGGTGAGGTTCAGGATGTGGCCCTTTTCCAGGTGCCGGGGCAGGGTTTCCCGGTTCAGGGATTCCCAAGGGGGTGTCCAGGCTGCGGAGCTGGCCTTCCAGGGCGTCATAGGTGAAGAGGCGCCCGCAGCGCGGGTAGTAGAGCACCAGGCGTCCCGCCAGGGTGTAGCTGCGAACCTTGTCCCACCAGTTGGTGAAGTCGGCTTGGCTTTCCGTGAATCCCAGGTCCGGATAGGGGACCCGCACCAGGGGATGGGCATTGCCCGGTGCGTGGACCTGGAGGAGCGTTTCCGGAGCCCCCAGCAGCACCAGATCGCTGCCTTCCAACACTTCGAAATCCTGGAAGTCCAACGGGACCGCAAGCACACCCTTCCAGCGTCGCTGACCGGGATCCCAGGCTTTCAGGGCGCGGCCTTCGCGGTGGTAGAGGGTGCCCTCCCGGAACTTGAAACTTTCGTCATCCCGAAGCCCGGCATCCGCAAGGGGGAATTCCTTCGCCTCGCGCCAGGCGGGCCCCTGGGGATCCCGACGCCACACGCGGCCCTGGTAGAGCAGCCAAGCGCGGCCCTCCAGGTCCATGGAAACATCCAGGATCCGGCTCTGGAGGTTCGGACCATCCCCCTGCCGGGGGCGGATGCAACTGCCCACCTGGAAGACCACAGGGACCGGCGTGGTCTGGGGTGGCTGGACCCCGGCAAGGAAGGGCAGGAGGAGTGCCTGGAACATGGAGCCAGGATACGAACCTTGACGGAAGTCTCATGCCTACGGGGGGCCTAAACCTCCAGCCTCTGCCCACCTATCCTGGAGATGCCTCTCCCCTGCGGCCCGCGAAGCGTGTGCCGCCCCCATCTGGAGTCGATATGAGACGCCCGCCCGCCATGGGTACCCTCCTCGCCTTGATCGTGTCTGCGGCCTCCCTGGGGGCCCAGGCCATCCCGGTGAAGGAACATGTCCTGAAGAACGGCCTGCGCGTGCTCCTGGTGGAGCGCCCCGGCCAGGCCACCATCGGCACCGCCTGGGCGGCCCACGCAGGCTCGGCCAACGAGCGGCCGGGCATCACCGGCGCCGCCCACCTGCTGGAACACATGATGTTCAAGGGCTCCCAGGTCATCGGCACCACGGACATCGCCAAGGACCGGGAACTGGACGCGAAGCAGGATGCCCTCTACGCCGAGATCACCAAGGAGCTTGACCTCCTGCGGGTGAAACAGCTCCGGGGCGAGATCGCGGACCTGCACGATCCCAAGGTGCGCAGCCCCCGCCACCAGCAGTTGGTGGAGGAACTGGCCAAGGCCGTGAAGGCCCAGCAGGATCTGCTCAGGAAGGGCGAATTCGATGTGGCCTACACCGAGATTGGCGCCCCCAACACCAACGCCTTCACCAGCAACGACGTGACGGCGTACATCCTCACGATTCCTGCCAACCGTCTGGAGTTCTGGGCCTGGATGGAATCGGACCGCCTGAATACGCCGGTCTTCCGGGAGTTCTACGCCGAGCGGGATGTGGTGAACGATGAGCGCCGCCTCTCCGAAGCGCGCCCCACGGGCAGGTTCGAGGAGGCCTTCCAGTCCGTGGTGTGGCAGGCCCATCCCTACAGCTGGCCTGTGGTGGGTTGGGGCAGCGACATCAGCACCATCACCCGCGCGGAGCTCACGGATTTCTTCAAGCGCAACTACGCGCCCAACAACGTGACCCTCAGCCTGGTGGGCGGTTTCAAGGCCTCCGAGGTGCTCCCCCTCCTGGAACGCTATTTCGGGCGCATTCCGGCCAATCCGGCGGGCGCTCCCGTGGTCAAGACGCTGGAGCCGAAGCAGGTCGCGCCCACCCGCATGGTGGCTGAAGCGGACACGCCCCCCAGCGCCCGCATCGTCTGGAAGACCGTGGCCCAGGCCCACAAGGACCAGTGCGCGCTGGACCTTCTGGGACGGGTGCTTTCCGGCGCCTCGGGTCGCCTGAACAAGGCCCTGGTGCTGGACCAGAAGGTGGCCCTGGGAGTCGGCGGCTTCCACCGTCCCCAGAAATTCGGCGGCACCTTCACGGTGGCCGGCATGGCCAGCCAGGGCCAATCGCCGGAGAACGTGGAGAAGGCCCTGCTGCAGGAGGTTGAGCGCATCCAGAAGGAGGGCATCACCGAGGAGGAACTGCAGAAGGCCAAGAACCAAGCCATCGCTGGCCTCTACCGCGGCCAGGGGGACAATCTGGAGCTCGCCACGGCCCTGGCCAAGGCGGATGCCATCAGCGGCTACCGATCCCTGCTCGACCTTCCGGCCCGCACCAACGCCGTGACCCGGGAGGATGTCCAGCGGGTGGCCCAGGCCTACCTGACCCCGGAGGGCCGCAACACCCTCCTCTACCTCCGCAAGGCCAAGAAGGAGGCCCAGTGATGCGCGCCCTGATTCTCGCAACCATGCCGGCGCTGCTGATGGCCCAGGCCATCCCCGACCGCCCCGAGAAGACCGCCACCCCCACCCTGGTT
>MWBB01000113.1 GCA_002068835.1 Acidobacteria bacterium ADurb.Bin340
TCATGCCCTGGAGGTCACGGGTGGCACCCCGCACCTGCGAGGAATCAACCGCCATGAACAACCGTGCGATTTCAGTTGCCATCGGTGGGCTCCTTGGCGTTCATGACAGAGAGGAAGGCGGTATCCAGGCGCTTCAGGAGCCGCACCTCGTAGGGCCGAAGCTCCGTGGCAGTGAGGGCTGACCAGTCCCGGATGTCACCCCAGCCCAGGGGGTCCAGGCCGAAGCCGTTGGACCTGCGCCCCTGATTCAGCTCGAGGAACCAGCCGAAGACATGCGCGGCCTGGGGCGGGATTTCGGGGCCATCCAGTGCGGCGGGGCGGCGCTTGGTGGTGCTGGCGATGTGTTCCAGCTTGGCCCGCAGCGTCACCCCGTCAGCGCCGCGGCGCTCCAGGGTGAAGAAGTGCCGCGCAGCCTCCACCAGGTCCTCCTCTACCGGGAGAAAAAAAGGGTTTCATCCCCCAGGGCCGCCATGAGTTGCTTGCGGAGCCACAGGTGCCCGTCCTGGCTGTAGAGCGCCTGGGCCGATTCGGGCGTGAAGGGCACCGGCTCCCCGTCATCCTCCAGGCCTTCCCAGCCCAGCGTTCGGGCCACCAGGATCTTGATTCCTTCGGCCTCGTCATCGTCCAGGCTGGGGGCGCCCTTGGTCCGCATGCGGCGGTCCAGGGCCTCCCGGATCGCCCGCTTGGTGGCGGGGTGTTCGGCGCTTGCGAGGGTGATCTTGAACCCCGTGGGACCGTCCAGAGGGTGTTCGACCTCATGGACGGTCTGGAGGGCGGCTTTCAGGTCGCTGATGTTCATGCGGGTCCTCAGGAGGCGGTGCGGGTGATCTTCAGGGCGGTGTCGGCATGGGTGAAGCTCTCGAACTCCACCGTCACCGTCACGAAGCCGTCGCCCGTGCTGGGGGCGCCCACGTTCGTGATCTTCGCGGCGGTCAGGTCGATGGTGTAGGTCTTGGTGGCGCCGGGGCCGATGATGAACTGAAGCGCCACGGTGTTTTCGGCGCGGAAGTCGGTGTAGAGGGCGTTGGACTCGAAGTAGAGTTCCAGGCTCCCGGTGACGCGGATGGTGCCGGGCTGCAGGTCGTAGAGGTCCTTGGACCCGCACACGCTGGCTTCGTTGTAGGCGTTCTCTGCGGTCAGGTTGAAGCCCACCACGTTGCCCAGGGTGGTCCCGCCCTTCTTGACCACGGCCTCCCAGGTGGTGGCGGCGTCGTTCGTGTTCGCCGCGGTGGTGCTGGTCCAGATCGTGGCCGTGGCTTCGTTCCCGACCTTGGCAGCGACCAGCCCGAACGTGATCTCCACGTTCTCATTGGCCCGCCCGCTGATGCTCATGGAGTTGACCACGGTGCCCGTGAATGGGTAGTAGAGGCCGTTCACGAGGTGCGCCCGCTGGAAGGTGAAGCTCTTGCGGGCCGTGCCCACCTTCAGGACGTTGGTGGACCAGGTGCCACCCAGGCAGGCTTCGATCAGATCGTCATAGGTGGCGAAGCTCAGGACGCCGCTCACCTCGCCGCGCCCGGTCATCACCCCGCCCCGCCCGGCGGCCCGCTGCCGATCCGTGCGCAGTTCCGGGTTCTCCAGGTAGTCGCGTTCCGCCGCAAGGGTGGCGCTCGTGAAGCGCAGGAGCTTCCCGGTGGGGGTGGCGGGCGTGGTGCCGAAGGTGACTTCAGCGATGTAGCCAAGCTGGATCTGGTTGCCGACTTCAATGGCCATTGGGGTTCCTCACAGGTGGGCGAAGGGGATGGACACGGGGATGCGGAGCCAGTTGGGCTCCTGGAGCGGGGGGCCGAGCGTGGGAACGCCCGTGAAGATCGAACCCAGGCGCTGCCGGTTGAAGTGGTCGCTCACGGCCTGGGCCTTGGCGAGCGCATCCCCCAGGCCAGCACCGGCAGGAGCGCAGACCGTCACCTGGTAGATCCCGCCTTCGTGGGCAGGCCCGCCGATTTCAGGGGCCACCGTGGCGGGCAGGAAATCCACCTGGTAGTAGAGGGCGGTCTGGGCCGTGAGGGGCATGTTGGGCCATGCGATCTTGGCCGTGCCGATGCTCAGCGTTGCCATGCGGCCATCGAGGGCGGCGCGGGCGGCGGTCCAGGTCATAGCTTCCTCGCGGCGCGGTCAACGATGGACTGCCAGCGGGCCACGGTGATGCGGACCATCCCGGCGGGGGCCTGCTGAGACGATCCGAACTCCAGAGGCAGGATGTAAGGCAGGTTGTTCGCGAGGTAGACCACGCCCCCGGATCGGACGGTGGAGGCGAAGGATGTGGCGCGGGTGAGGGAAGGCGCCCCGGACTTGCTCATGGTGGCGTCCTCATCGGAAACCACCTGGACGCCCCAGAACCAGTTGGAGCGGGCGTGTCCGGTGTCCACGGGGGTTTTCTGGACAATCTCCCGGGTGATGTCGAAGACCACCTTGCGGAGGATCTGATCCGGCACTGCGGAAGCCTTGCGGGCGAACCGCTGGAGGTCCAGGGCGAAGGACTGCCCGTTCATCGCCGCACCAGGAGTTGCCAGAGGACCGGCGTGGAGCCCTCATAGGTGGGCCTCGCGGCGATCACGACATAGGCCACCCCGCCCACGGTCAGGGAATCCCCAGCCGCAGGGGTGAAGCTCAGGCCAGCTGCAGGGATCATGGCTTCGAGGTCGCCCGTCTGCACCAAGCCTTCGCCGTAGCGGAAGCCCATCGCCTTCGTGCCGGAGCCATCCAGCACGGCCTTGGTGTTGATGGTCGTGGTGGACCCAGGCGTAGGCCCGCCCGTCACAGGGTCATAGGCGCCCGCCACCGTCCGCGTGATCGTAGCCGAGGCAGCGAGCCCCCCCAGCTTGGCGAACACGCCGGAAACGGCGTTGAGCAGGCGGCTCATCCCCGCACCAGCCGCCCGGAAGTGCCGGGAATCGAGGCCAGGAAGGGCCGGAGCAGGGCCAGCACGGGAGCAGGGAAGGCGCGGTGCGTCTCCCGCCCCAGGCTGATGGATCCCACGCTGAGGGTTTCGTTGGAGACGGGACCAAGGCCCTGCGTCCAGTCGTTGGCGATCAGTTGGAAGGCCATCTCCGCTTGCGCGTTCTTCAGCGCCTGCGGGATGCCGTCCACCTCGAACCCGTCACGGTCCCACACACCGATCCGAGGCCACTGGAGCGCCTGGGTGGAGGTGGAGCGGGTGCCCATGAAGGTGAGCGTGTCGA
This sequence comes from Acidobacteria bacterium ADurb.Bin340, assembly GCA_002068835.1. Lineage (GTDB taxonomy): Bacteria > Acidobacteriota > Holophagae > Holophagales > Holophagaceae > MWBB01. The sequence continues at coordinate 3,183 of MWBB01000113.1, forward strand.
TGTAGATCGCTGCCCACTGGAGCTTGGCTTCCTTCTCGCCCGTGGTGAGGGCGGTCCAGGTGGAGGTATCGCCGCGCACCGCCAGATAGGCATCCGCTTCGGCCACGGAAGCGTAGCTGTTGGCGGTTGCGGCTCCGGCGGTGGCGTCGAAGGGCATGGGCTACTCCGAAGGCTTCTGAGCCCGGCAAAGTTCCCGGAGCTTTTCATCCGAGGCGTTCCGTGCGAACTCCACGCCCTTGGAGGTCAGGTGAGCCTTGAGGGCTTCCCGGTCCATGGCAGTGAAATCGTCGGGGTTTCCGCCGCCAAGCTTGGCCTCCAGTTCGGAAACACGCTTGGCCAGCGCCTGGATCTGGGATTCTTGGCGCTTGGAGGCCTCCACGAGGCCAAGGATGGTTTCCCGATCCTTGGCCCCCTGGGGCATCTTCATCGCGCCTGGGAGGGCTGGGCGGAGCATTGGATCAGCCTTCCCCGGTGACGATGTAGCTGATGATCGCGTCGTCCTGCGGGTCGGCGCTGAAGGTGAAGGTCACGAAACCATCACCCGCAACAGCGGAAACCCCGGTCACCTTGCCGGTGCCACCGTTCAGGATCGCCCAGGAAACCTTGTCGCCCAGCTTCACGTCTTCCATCCCGGTCGTGACCTTGATGGCGGCGCCCAGAGCGGCGTCCGTGGCAGCGATGGCGTAGAGGCCGCCCGTGCGGTGAGCGGGGAAGCCGGCCTGGTGCAGGTTGAACTTCGCCTTCAGATCGTTCAGGCGAGTGATGGCCCCGTCCAGGGTGGTAACGGTGGTTTCAGCCGCAAGAGCGTTGCCGTCGCCCGCATCGGCGATGTGATAGGTGGGGATGGTGGCGGCGGCGTCCGTGTTGTGGAGCGCATACTTCGCCGTCAGGTCATTGGTTAGGGCCAGCAGGGTGGTGAGGTTGTAGGCCGCCACCGAAGACTCGGCAAGCTGGCCTGCGGTATGGAGGGCCTTGTGTTCCCCAGTGGAATCGCCCTGGTCCGCGACGTGCGCGGCGTAGTCGGTGCGGAGTTCGTTGGCGAGGGCGATGGCGCTGGACAGGCCAGCGACGTTCAGGTTGCGCGAGGTGGTGAGAGCGTCCTCGCAGGCGACAATGGACTTCTGGTAGCGGCGTCGGGTCGTGCGGGCCATGGGTCGCCTCCTTAACCGTTGGAGACGATGGCCACGACGCCGGTGTTCTTCTTGTCGTAGACACGATCCCAGGAGGTCGCGGTGTAGAGGTCGGCGGTGGAGGGGGTGACGCCGGTATCGCCGGACTTGACCCAGGCGAAGCCGAGCGGGTGGATGGCGAACTGACGCCGGGTGTAAAGCTCATCCACGCCGCCGCCCTTGGAGGGATCGCGGTGGGGCTCCACGTTGAGGATGCGGGCGGAGCTTTCGCCGAAGGCCAGGGCGCCGCTCTTGAACAGGTAGCTGTGATACTTGAAGCCGCTGGAGCTTCCGGCGATCTTCGGCATGTTGTCCGAGACGATCACGCGCAGGCCCATGTAGAACGGGATCACCAGCTTGCCGGTGCTGTCGGGCTGGTAGTCGATCAGATCGTTTTCCACCAGGGTCTGGTAGACCACGGAGTGGACAGCCAGCGCCGAAATCTCGCTGAACATGTCGCCCTGCTTCATGACGGCTTCGATGGTCTTCTTGGCGCTGATCTTGTTGGCACTGGTGGCGGCGTCACCGTCCTCGGTGGCGATGTTCACGACCAGATCGCCGGAATCGTTGGCGATGTTGTCGGCAATCACGCCCTTGATGGAGGCGATGGCGAGGTTGTCGAAGTTGGTATCCCAGAAGCCCATCACCCGCTGGCTGATGGCCTCGTAGGGGTCGGAGCCAGCCAGGGCGGCTGCGAGGTCGTTGGAGCCCCATGCCTTCTCACGGAACTGGCGGCGGGCGATCATCTGGCCCGAGGTGATCGGGTTGACCGTGGTCGCCACCGTCTCACTGGGGATGTCGGAATCTCCCGTCAGGTCCTGCCAGAAGGGCAGGCTGAAGGTCTTGCCACCCCCGGCCAGGAGGTCGGAAAGCTGCTGGTTGCGGATCATCACGCCGCTGTTGAAAAAGCGGCTCTGGTTGAGGCTGCGTTCGAGCATGTAGGGCCCGAAGACAGACGGGACTACGACGTTGGTGATGCGGGTCTCAGCCATGTCTAGTTAGCTCCTTGAAGCTGTGCGGCTAGGGTTGGGTTCTGGTTGTGGAGTTCGGTGCGTTCCTTGAGGCTCATCTCGGCCCAGGTCTTGGTGTGGACGGCTCCGCCGCTCTGCGGGGCACCGCCACCGGATGCGCCGGAGCCGTTGAAGCCCCAGGGCATTTCGGTTTTCAGGCCAGCGATGAAGGCGTCCAGCTTCTTGCCTGGGTCGCCCTTCACGATGACCTTGTAATCTTCCCCGTCCTGGACCACCTCAAGGGCGCCTTGGACATGGGGCAGGAGGGCCTTCGGGATGCCGCCTGCGGCCTGGATCGCTTCCATCGCGGCGCGGTCCCTGGCCCCGTTGCGGAGCTTGGCTTCGAGGGCTTCGGCCCGTTCCCGGGTGGCCTTGATTTCGGCCTCCAGACTGGCCTTCAGCTTCTCGTATTCCCCCTTGCGCTCCAGTTCGTCCCGTTCCTTGGCCGCCTTGGAATCCGCTTCCTGGCGTTCACGCTCCTTCAGCGCCTTTTCGGCGGCATTGGCGCGTTCACGCTCCTTTTGAAGCGCAGACTTCAGGCCATCGCCTGCCTCACCAGCAAGGTGGAACTTCCCGTCCTCACCTTTCTTGTAGAGGTTGGCAACTTCTTCCGGCAGACCTTCGAGGGTTTCGAGAGACATTGCGAGGGCTCCAGGGGATCGGCCATCACAGCCGAGGCAGACTTCCCGCCTGCCTAGCCCCAGGGTTGGCCCCTGATGCGGTAGTGCGGCTACCGCTTGCGGAGGTCTGCCAGCGTCAGTTCATTCCCCCGCTGGTCTACGAGGTCCGAAAGGCTGATCTTCCCCGACTCCAGGAGCCGCGCCCGCCCTGGGCCCAGGATGTCCGCTTTCGTGGCGGCGTCCTGCCTGCCGAGCCATTCCAGATAGGTCGTGCTGGAGGCTACCTGCCCGTCCATGCTGGCCCGGGTGGATTCCGGGATGTCATCCAGGCCCTTGATGCCGGTCAGTTCCTCGAAGGATTTGGTGACAGGCAGCAAGGCACAGCGGCATCCGAAGTGGAGCGATGGCATGGGGTGCTTCTCCCCCATCTCCCAGGTCTTGGCATCCAGGGCCCCGCACTCCTGGCAGGTTCGCATGTCCAGGGTGCTGCTCCACTGAACCCCCTTCAACACGTCCGCGTTGGCATCGTAGAGCGCCATGTGGGCGGCATTGTTGGTCGTGATGACGGAGGTCCGCACCAGGGATTGGGCGTTCCGCATGCTGGTGCCCATCATGTCCCGGACCTCCCGCGCCATTTCGTCCCCGGTCTGCCCCTGGAGCATCCCCATGCGGACGATGCGCGTGAACTTCGCCAGGGTGTCGCTGGACTGGGCCGCCCACCATTCCGCGGACGGGGCGCCCGTGATGAGGGTGTCTGAGGCGATGGCCTGGATCTGCTCCGTGGTGAGGCTGTGCCGGAAGATGTCCACCTTGACCAGCCCGTTGAGGGTGGCCCGCATGGATTCGGCCTGGGCTGAAACGAACTGGGGGATCTCCTGGTCATAGACCCCCTGCGCCCCTGCGTAGCGGTCCCGGATGGCCTCCTGGGCTTCCTTCAGCAGGGCGTTCAGGCGCTTCTTCGTGCGAATGTCCCCGGCGTCAGCCAGGGCCGCCTTGAGGTCGCGTTCCAGCCCCCGGAGGTGGGCCAGCACCCGCTTGGACAGGCCCGCCTCGTAGCGGAGCACCTGGAGGGTGTCCCGCACGGTGCGGTCATGGATCCGATCCGAGAGGTTCACGGCTGGGCGCTAACGCGGGGCGGGATGGGGAGGTCCGGGGTTTCCTCGCCTAGCCTGTCTTCCTCGTCCTCCACCGTCACCCCGACGGGCAGCACCTCGGCTTCCTTGAGGATCTGGAGATAGGTCCGGCGGGTCAGGAGCCCAGCCAGCACGGCGTTGCGCAGCTCCACCAAGGTCTGAGCGTCCGGCTTGGTCAGGTCCACATCCGTGTTCACGCTGAGGGTGCCCAGTTCCTGCCCGATCCACTTGCCGCAGAGGCCCCAGGCGCGGTTCAAGGCGGATTGGAGGCCCAGGCCCCAGGCCTGCACCCGGCTCATGGCCTGGGTGGATTCCACGCCCGCCTGATAGGCCGTTTTCTGCACCCCGGCGTCAAGGATCTTCCCGGCCATGACGCGCATTTCGGCCTTGAGGTCTTCCAAATCCTGCCGCCCTGCGCCGATGGCCGCGCCGGAGTGTTCCACGAACTTAGCGTCCGCACCCAAAGGGAGGTCCATTGTGCTGCCTGCGCTTACAACTGCATCGGCGGGCTCCTGGATCCCGATCCGGGCCAGGATGGGCACCCGCGCCACATGCAGGACGTTCCGCTGGTCGCTGGAGCTTTGCCAGTGTTCGACGTTCTTCCATGCGAGGTCCACAAGCGGAGGCGTCCCCACCATGAACCCCGTGCGGCCCGCGTAGACCGGCACCACGGGAACATCCTGGAGCGTCACCACGCCGGATG
>MWBB01000114.1 GCA_002068835.1 Acidobacteria bacterium ADurb.Bin340
GTGGAGCCCTGGGGGACCCTTTCCTATCTGGAGTTCCGGAACCGGGTGGAAGGGGTGGCCCTGGGCCTTTCGGCCCGGGCGCCGGGAGGGCCCCTCCACGCAGCCACCGGAACCCCCTGGGACTGGGTGGCGGAGGTGGCGGCTGCCTGCTGCGGCCTGGAATGGCGCCCGGAGGGGTCCACCGTGCCCTCGGAGGCGCTGGGTGGCCCGGCGTTCAACAGCGAGGCCGGACGGCAGGCTTACCACGACCAGGAGGATGTGGTGAATGCCGACACCCTTTTTCGTCCCGGCTGGACCCACGGAGCTTGGCTGAGCCAGCTCCAGCGCCTCAACCGCACCCTGGGCTGGGACCACCGGACCCTGCTGGTGATGCCCCCCGAGGCCCTGGCCACGCCCGAAGGCCGTGCTGCCGCCTGGAGCGCCCTCTACGCCGGAGCCTTCTTGCGCCTGGAACGGCCCCGGCGAAGCCGGAACGGGCTGGGACGCCCCCTCCCGATGCTCCCGTCCTGGGATCCCACGGCCTTCCAGGGCCTGCTATAGCCGGGCCCAGGCCTCCCGTATCCGGCCCCCACGGCGCTGGGCCTCGGTTCCCGCCGCCTCCCGCACCCGGCCTCGCAGGGGTTCCGGCAGTTCCCGCGCAGCCTCCAGCGCCTGAACCCGCTGGGCCTCACCCAGCGACGGCCAAGCGGCGAGGAGGGACTCCACCCAGGACCCATCCCCCAGGCGTGCACGGGCCGACCAGCGCCAGACGTTTCCGAGGCCCGGTTCCGCCAAGCGGGATCGCATCGCATCCACCCGGCCGATGCGAAGGGCGATGCGACTGACGGCCTCTGCGGCCTCCTGCCGCACGAAGGGGTCTTCCAGCAGCCCCAGGAGGGGCGCCAGGGCCTCTTCGCCCCCCACTTCCGCCAGGGCGTTGGCCAGGGCGAAGCGGGCGGATTCCGGGGTCTGCTCCAGCAGCCCCGCCAGGTAGGCGCCATCTCCAGAATGCGCAGCCTGGCGGAGCCCCTCGGCGGCGGCCCGGCGGCTGCCCACGCCCCCGCTGGCCAGGGCATCCAGGTAGGGGCCCAGCCGCTCGGAGGCGCCTTCAGGTTCCGCACGTTTCAGGAGGGTTCGGGTGGGCTGGTCCACCGAGGTCTGGAAGCCAGGAAGGGGCTGTTCCCCCCAGCCTGCGGCCTCGGCCCGCTCCAACCAGGCCTCCAGCTGGTCCCTCAACGCCATGGCCGAGGGGGTGCGCCGTCCCGGATCCGGCGCCAGGGCCTGCATCAGGATCGCCGCCAGCCCGGGCGGAAAGCCGGGTCGCACGGAGGCCGGGGGCAATTGGACCTGGGCATAGGGTGTGCCCGTCGCGAATTCGAACAGGATGGCTCCCAGGGCATACACATCGGCCCGCCGATCCACCCGGCGGGGATCCCCGTGTTGTTCGGGCGCCATGTACCCCACTGTCCCCACCACCATCCGGCTGCGGGTGACCCGGGTGGCCTCGGCCCCTTCCCAGAGGCAGACGCCGAAATCCGTGACCTTCAAGCGCCCGTCGGCGGCGAAGAGCAGGTTGCTGGGCTTCAGGTCCCGATGCACCACGCCCGCTTCATGGGCCACATGCAGCCCCTCCATCGGCCCCAGCAGGCGCCGGACCAGGGTGGCCGGGGGCTCGCCCAGGCAGGCCTTCACGCTGCCGCCGGGCAGCAGTTCCATCACCAGGTAGGGGGTGGACCCCGAGCGCCCGAAATCCTGCACCTCCACCAGGTGGGGATGCCGCAGCGCCTTCAGCAGCTGCCCTTCCCGCAGGAACCGCTGCACCAGCTCCGCATCCCGGGCCGCCTCGGGCCGCAGCAGCTTCACCGCCAGAGGCCGATCGGGCCGGTAGGGGTCCTCGCCCCGGTGCACGAAGGCCATGCCGCCTTCGCCGAGGCGCTCGCGCACCCGCACCGAACCCACCTGGCGGGGCAGCATCAGCGTCATGGGGCGGCGTCGAGTTCGACGCGGTTGCGCCCCAGGGCCTTGGCCCGGTAGAGGGCCACGTCCGCCCGGGCAAGGAGGGCCCCCACGCTGCCATCGCGCTCCTGCAGTTCCGCCACCCCAAAGGAGGCCGTCACGGAAAGCGGTTCGGGCCCCAGGGTTTCACCCTCGAAGGGCTGGGAGGCCAGGCTTTCCCGCAGGGCCTCCGCCACCCGGTAGCCTTCCCGTCCCGTGGTCTCGGGCAGCACGATCAGGAACTCCTCGCCCCCGATGCGCCCCACATGGTCGCTGCCCCGCAGGCGGTTGAGCGCCAGGGCCCCGAAGCGCTTCAGCACGGCGTCTCCGGCCTGATGGCCCCGGGTGTCGTTGACATCCTTGAAGTGGTCCAGGTCCACCAGCACCAGGCTGAGGGCACGCCGATAGCGCCGGGCGAGATCCACCTGCTTTTCCAGCAACGAAAGGACCGACAGCCGGTTGGCCACGCCCGTGAGGGCATCCAGGGTGCTCTGGGCCAGCATGGCCTCATGGAAACTGCGTTCCAGCGGATCCAGCTGCTTCAGCTTGAAGGCCTGGCTTCCAACCCGAACCACGTCCCCCTCCGCCATCCGCACGGGCGCGCCGGAGGCCACGATGCGGTGGCCGTTCAGGAAGGTGCCGTTGGTGGAGCCCAGGTCCTCAAGGAAGACGCCCGCCATTCCATCCGAATCCGTTTTCAGGTGGATCACCGCATGACGGCGGCTGACCTCCGGCTCAGGCAGGCAGATCTCGCTGCTGGAAGCCCGCCCGAACGCCACCTCGGGCCCCCGCAGGGGAAGCACTTCGCCCAGCGGGTTCCCCACATACCGAATCAGCGCCCATTCCGCGGGCGCACCCTGACCGCGGGCCGCTGAAGGCTCCGCATAGAGGGTGGTGGATTCAAGCTCGGGGGAATCCTCGGGATCGAGGGGGCGAGTGGTCATGGGGAAGACCTGAAAGGGTGGAGCTTCCCCAGCTTACGCTTCCCTCAATGCCGCTTGGAACCGGCGGAAACCACCCGGTTTCGGCCGCCCCGCTTGGCTTCATAAAGGGCACGATCTGCCCGTCCCATCAGGGCCCCGGCATCCCGATCCTCGCCGCTCCGCTCCCCTACCCCCAGGCTGCAGGTGACCCGGAGGAGCCCCTCCACCAGCGATCCGCTCTGCCGTTCCAGGGAGGCCCGGAGCCGTTCCGCCAGTTGCAGGGCCCCCGCCAACTCCGTTTCCGGGAGCACGATCAGGAATTCCTCGCCGCCGATGCGGCCGGCCAGATCTGTGCCCCGCAGGTTCTGGCGCACCAGCTCGCCGAAGGTGTTCAGCACCAGATCCCCGGCACCGTGACCGTGGGTGTCGTTGATGGCCTTGAAATGATCCAGGTCCGCCACCACCACGGACAAGGGCCGCCCGTGGCGTCGACTCAAGTCGAACCGGTTCTGGAGCTCCGACAGGATGGCGCCGCGGTTGGAGAGCCCCGTCAGCGGGTCCCGGGTGCTCTGATCCAACAGGGTTTCATGGAAACTCCGCTCCAGCGGGTCCAGGGCCACCAGTTTCAGCACGTGCCCCCCCACCTCGATCCGGTCTCCAGCCTCCAGGCTGCGCACCTCCGCAACCGCCTGGCCATTCACGAAGGTGCCGTTGGTGGAACCCAGGTCCACCAGGGTCAACTGGTCACCCTCCGACCCCTGGGCGAGACGCAGGCAGGCGTGGGCCCGGCTCACTTCCTCATCGGGCAGGGCGATGGCGGTTCCGGGAGCCCTGCCCAGCACGTTTTCCCCCATGGCCAAGGGAAAGAGGCGGCCCAGCTGGGGCCCGGCGTAGACCACCAGGGCCCAGCCGCAGGGTTCCACCTGGCCGTCCTCGGCGCCCCGAGACCGCAGCAGGGTTTCCAGATCCGCGAACGCCGTCACCGGCAGCGTGGGCGGCAGGAGTTCGGGATCTTCGTCGGGCGGACGGGACATCAGGAAGCATCCTCGGGGAAACACGTCAGGATCGCACGGTCCTCCTTGCGCCGGGCCAGGATCAGGGGTACCCGCGGGGCCCCCGAGGCCTCGCGGGTAAGTTCGAGCAGAAGGCGCCCCGTGCGCGGATCGTGGTGCAGGGCTGTTACGCCCCGGGACGGCACCCGGAAGAGGCCCAGCACCTCCAGCGCCCGGATGTTCTCGCCGGTCCCCCGGACCAGCGCCAGGGTGTAGCGCATCCAGAGGGCCTTGGGAATCCGCTGGAGGTCCTCGGCTCCCACGGCCACGGGCAAGCCCAGCGCCCGGTCCAGATCCCGCAGCACCCGCGGGCGCGGCAGGATGGCGGTCTCCCGGAAGACGCCGGGCCTCGGGAAAGGCTGACGGAATTGGCGCAGGGAGAGGCGGAATCCTCCGGGTTCGAGGCGCGCCACCCCTGCTGCCCGCGGCAAGGCGGGAACCCGAAGCTGTTTCCGGGAAGCGGGCTGGAAGACCTCCAGGGTCAGCACCGCAGCCCCGGCAGACCAGCGATCCCAGGCATCCTCCCGGCAGTGCCTCGGCACCCAAGTGGTGGGTTCCTCCCGGACCGTCCCCGTCACACGCCAAGCGGGCGAGGCAGGCTGGGCCACGAAACGGAAGGCTGGCTGGACAGCCGCCGCCTCCAGCCGGGGCGCCCCCTGGGCGCGGGGCTGGGGGAGGGCCGCCGGATGCTGACGCACGGGCACATCACTGAAGATCCGCCGCAGGGTCTCGGCCACATCGGCCACCGCCTCCCGCAGGCGCCCCACCACCACGGGACTACTCCGTCCGGACCAGGGACTGGAGAGCCGCCGTCACCCGCTCCATCGGTTCCACCAGATCCATGTGGTACCCCGCCTCCACCAGTTTCCGGGCCGCCGCATCCTGGCCGGGCAGCTCCACGGACGGCGCGAAGATCACCCGCAGGGGCGCAGCTCCTTCCGCCACCTGGATGAGCACCTCCCGGGGCGAGGCCCGGAACACATCCCCGACCCGGGCCAGAGGCGTCTCCTGGGTCTTCTGCACCGCCAAGGCCGGACAGGCGGGATCCCCCCCCCATCCCCCGGCCAGTTCTGCCGCCGGCAGCAGGAAAAGATCCGGCAGCCCCTTCAACTCCTTGAGGAGGGCCTTCTGGATCACCTCCTCCTTCAGGTGGGGTTCCAGGGCCTTCCCGTAGAGCAGCGCCTGCAGCTTGGTGGGCGTGATGGGCTCCGTGTAGCGGAAATCCAAGGGGATGCCCGATGGATCCGTGAGCAGCAGCCCTCCCAGGTAGCTCGCCCCCTCCTTGAGGGTCACGAAATACGCCAGACGCAGGGCTTCAGCCATGGTTCCCCCGTGGATCACTGGGCCCAGCATAGCGCCCTGAACGCCCCCACGCCGGACCTTTCCCCCTTGCAACCCGCCCCAACTCCGCTATCCTGGACGGTGCCACGTTTGGGGAGTGGTCTAACGGTAGGACAACAGATTCTGGTTCTGTCAGGTGAGGGTTCGAATCCTTCCTCCCCAACCAACCAAGGGCCTCCCAGGGGGCCCTTGATCTTTTCCGGAAAGTTTTTGTACCGCTCGACCCGAAAAGGCCCCATTGTAGGGAATGGGTTTTCGCACAAGGCGGCAACCCTTCGCTGAGCAAGCTTTTGTCTCGACTCGCATCCAGCGCACATCCTCCGAGACAAAAACAGGACAGCACCATGGCTCAAGGCACCGTCAAGTGGTTCAACGCCGAAAAGGGTTTCGGCTTCATCACCCCCGATGGAGGGGGCGCCGACCTCTTCGTCCACCACACCGCTATCCAGGGCTCCGGCTTCAAGACCCTGGATGAGAATCAGCGCGTCAGCTTCGAGAGCGGACAGGGCCAGAAGGGCCCCCAGGCGATCAACGTCGTCAAGCTCTAGCCTTCTCGCTCCAACCTGGGCCCGCCCCCAACCGGAGGCGGGCCTTTTTTCGTAGGAGAACCCATGGCCCGCGTGAACTACCAGCGCGAGAAACGCATGAAGGATCTGGAACGCCAGCGCAAGCAGGAAGAGAAACGAACCCGCAAGCTGCAGAAGAATGCAGGGACGGGAACGGATGCGGAGATCACGGACAACGCCGCAGAAACCGGGGACACACCGGCCCCGGAAGATCCTTCGTAGGACCACCCCTACCGCACCCACCCCAGGCGGATCGCTCCCAGGGTGGCAACTCCCACCAGGAGCCAGAGAACCAGACCGTGGATCAGGGGCCGCGGCCCCACCTTCCTGAGGGTTTCACGGCTGAAGCCCAGGCCCAGGAGGAAGAGGGTCAGCACCAGCAGGCGGCGGGCCCCTGCGGCCACGACTTGTCCGGCAGGCTGGAGGACCGGCAGGTAGGTCACCAGGGCGGCGGCCGCCAGGAATCCCAGGATGAACCAGGGGCGCTTGGCCTTCGCGGGGCGGGTTTCCTGATCCTGGCGCCGGGACATCCAGAACCCCAGGGCCAGGGTCACGGGCACGATCCAGAGGGCCCGGGCCAGCTTGGTGGTGGTGCCCACCAGCAGAGCCTCGGGCCCGAAGGTGGCGGCGGCCCCCACCACGCTGGAGGTGTCGTGGATGGCCAGCGCCGACCACAGGCCGAAGGCGCGGGGATCCAGGGAGAGCAGATGGCCCACCCAGGGGAAAATCAGCAGGGCTGCGGCATTCAGCAGGAAGACCGTGGCCAGGGCCACGCCGGTATCGGCCTCATCGGCCTGGAGCACGGGCGCCGCGGCGGCGATGGCGCTGCCCCCGCAGATGGCTGTTCCCAGGCTCACCAGGACCGCAGGTGTGCCCTTCACCGCCAGCCAGCGGCCCAGGAGCAGGCCCAGGCTCACGGTGAGGGTGATCCCCACCGCCGTGTAGCCGAATCCCTGCAGGATCTGCTCGACCTTCCCGTAACCCGGGGGATAATGGAGGATGGTAGGCAGGTTTTAGGTGAAACGGCTATTCGCGATTATCCAGCCAGTATTAAGGAAGTTTTTCTTGTGCCGGAATGTGGGCCATTACCTGAAACCCTGCAGGCTATCAATGAGGCTGATGCCATTATTATTGGTCCTGGGAGCCTGTATACCAGCATTATTCCCAATCTCCTGGTTAAAGGAATTGTTGAGGCTATAACCAGTTCCCGGGCGCCCAAATTCTATATAAGTAATATTATGACTGAAGAGGGTGAAACCGATAATTTCACTGCTGCCGAACACCTGAAGGTTATTCAAAGGCATACCGGAAAACAGATAATTGATTATGCTGTAGTTAATACCGGTAAGATTGATGAAGAGCGATTAAAGCGTTACATTGAAGAGAAAGCAGTACCAGTAAAATCATCCACGGACGAAATCGCCAAAATGGGAATAAATATTATTGAGCGGGATTTAGTTTCAGATAACGAGGTGGCCTGGCATGATGCTGATAAACTGGCCCGGGTCATACTGGAGAAGATTAGTACGAAAATAGGCGTTGATTAAAGTTGTCTCGTTAATAACTTCGGTAATTGAGCCTGACCGGTTGTTTAGAGTAAAGTGTGAGGGGTGAGGAGTAAGGGGAAACCGTCCTCGGACTCCAGATGCGAGATATCAGGATTACGGAGCTGCCTGCGGGATCTTTTTCTAACCCGAAATGAATCGGCTTATTCCCTGATGATTCCGTGGGGTTTAGCGTCTAAATGTTTGCCTAAGGAGAATTGGCTATGAGTTTTTCCCATGATGTCAGAAACGAGTTGGCCCGGATAATGCCGGAGAAAGAATGCTGTCGTAAGGCTGAACTTGCGGCTTTGCTGGCCAGCGGTGCCATCGTAATTGGATCTGGGGAGGACGGATGCAATCTAAAGGTTAGGGTTGAGAATGCCGCCACTGCTCGTAAAATTTTT
>MWBB01000115.1 GCA_002068835.1 Acidobacteria bacterium ADurb.Bin340
ACGCGGCAAATTAAAAAAACGCCCATATGGTCGTGTAAGAAGATCCCGACCCTGAGGACGTCTTTTGCATAAAAACAGTATTTTCATATGCATCTTACTATCTGATATTTGTCCCCAATACATTTTCGTAGACATCTAAAGTGTCACGTGCACATTTATCCCATGAAAATTGTTTAATGCGTTCATAACCACGTTTAACTAAACTTTGCGACTTTTCCATATCAGAAACCACTGTCTCTATCGCGTAGCGTATGGCCGCATCGTTTGCAGGGTCAAATAACTCTGCTGCATCACCAACTACTTCAGGTAATGAACTGGTACTCGAGCACACGACCGGACAGCCAAACGACATCCCTTTGGCCGCCGCCGCCTGCACGGCGGCAACCACTTCCGGGTGGGCGTGGCCCAGGATCAGCGGCCCCCAGCTCATGCAGAGGTCCACGAAGGTGCGGCCCTCCTCGTCCTCGAACCGCGCGCCCCAGGCCCGCTTGAAGAACTTGGGCGTTCCGCCCACGGAGCGGAACGCGCGCACCGGGCTGGACACGCCGCCGGGGAAGTGGGTGAGGGCCTCTTGGTACAGCGATTCGTTGGTCATGTTCGGTCCCTGAAGGAAAAGAAGGGATTCACCACGGAGGCACGGAGCACACGGAGAGGAAAAGATGAACGCGGGTTGCGGCTTAGGGGGGCCTTGCTCCGCGCCCTCCGTGTCTCCGTGGTGGGGTTCTTTACTTCACCCAGCCCTTGGCCACGGCGTCGCGGGCGGCGTAGGTGACGATCATGTCGCTGCCGGCGCGGCGGAGGCTCACGAGTTGCTCGTACATGAGCTGGTCGCCGTTGATCCAGCCCAGGCGTTCGCCGGCCTTGATGGCGCTGTACTCGCTGCTCACGTGGTAGGTGCAGATGGGGGCGAGGCAGGCCTCCCGCAGGCGCCAGACCAGATCCAGGTTGTGGATGCCGGGCTTCACCATGAGGATGTCGGCGCCTTCTTCGATGTCCAGGAGCGCATCCCGCAGGCCTTCCCGGGCGTTGCGGGGATCCATCTGGTAGCTGCGGCGGTCGCCGAACTTGGGGCTGCTGTCGGCGGCATCCCGGAAGGGGCCGTAGTAGGCGCCGCTGTGCTTGATGGCGTAGGAGAGGATGCCGGTGTTCTGGAAGCCCTCCTCATCCAGCCGCACGCGCATGGCGCCGATGCGGCCGTCCATCATGTCGCTGGGGGCCACGATGTCCGCGCCCGCCTGGGCGTGGGTGAGGGCCATCTCCGCGAGGATCGCCACGCTTTCGTCGTTCACGATCTCGCCATCCTTCACCACGCCGCAGTGGCCGTGGTCGGTGTAGGCGCAGAGGCACACATCGGTCATCACGATGAGGTCCGTGCCGAAGCGGGCCTTCAGCTCCTTGGTCACCACGGGAACGATGCTGCCGGGATCGTGGCTGTGCTCGGCGGCGGGGCTCTTGTGGTCGGGCACGCCGAAGAGCAGCACGCTGCGCAGGCCCAGCTTCAGGTCCGCCTCCACCTGTCGGCAGGTGGCCTCCAGATCCGTGCGCTGGATGCCGGGCAGGCTGGCGATGTCGCTGCTGCCGGGCTGGGAGGTGACGAAGTAGGGCTGGATCAGGTGCCGCGCTCGCACATCGGTTTCGGCCACGAGGTCGCGGATGGCGGCGGTTCGGCGGAGGCGGCGGGGACGAAAGATCATGGTTCCTCCTTCAGGGCGATGAGCAGGCGGAGCAGGGCATCCGGGCGCGGTTCGCACCAGGCATGGGCAGGATAGCCCACCCGGGCGAAGGCGGCGGCGGCCCGCTCGCCCCAGCCCAGACGCAGGCGGTTCGGGGCTTCGGGGCCCAGCACCTCCGCCTGGAGAGGGCTCAGGGCCAGCACTGCTTCGCAGGCCGGAAGGGCAAAGCCTTCCGTGGGCCGCTCGGCGTGGGTAATCCAGGCATGGAGCCGCCAGGGACTGCCGCCCGCCGCTTCCTGGAGCCAGCCCCGGGTGCGTTCGGCCCGCACCAGCAGGAAGTCGCCCCCTCGGGGGTAGCGGTCCTGGAGCAGGGCCCAGAGGCCTTCGGCGGTGGGTTCCGGCGCGAGGTGGACCGGGTGGTCCTCCAGGTGGCGGGCCGTGCCTTCCCCCGTGGCCAGCACGGGCACGCCTTCAGGCAGCTCCGCGAAGCGGGCGCCGCCGGGGCTCAGGAGGATGACGGCATCGGGCTCGGGCAAGGGGCAGGGAGCGCCCGTGGGCACCTGGGCCGTGGGGAAGCAGGGCAGCGGAACCCAGCCCGCGGCGGCCACGATCTCGCTCAGGGGATCCCCCGCAGGCCTGGCCAAGGCCAGACAGCGAATCACCAGCCCATCTCCTTGAGTACGGCGGCCAGCACGGTGCGGTCGTCGGCGCCCCGGGCTTCGCCGCGACGGAAGCCGTCGGGCCCGGCGTAGGCGGCGCGGAGGTGGACCTCGCCATTCTCCAGGGTGGCCAGGGCCCCCAGGGGCTGCTGGCATCCGCCGCCGAGTCCCGCGAGCACGGCCCGCTCCAGGGCCACGCAGCGGGCGGTGTCGGCATCATGGAAGCCCTTCAGCACCTCCACCAGATCCATCCGGTCGGAGCGGGTTTCCGCCAGGAGGGCGCCCTGAGCAGGGGCGGGCAGCAGCTCGTCCTCCCGCAGGGGCCGAACGTCGAGGCCGGAGAGATCGATTCCGAGGCGGGTGAGCCCCGCGGCGGCCAGGAGGGTGCCGTGGAGCGGTTCCTCCCGCAGCATGCCGTCCCGAACCCGCTGGAGCCGTGTGGGCACATTGCCCCGGATCCAGGTGAAGGCGGCCGTGGGGAAGGCCCGCTCCAGGAAGCGGCGGCGACGTTCGGCGCTGGTGGCAATCACGGGTGCTTCGGGGGCGTCGGGCCGCATCACGAGCCAGTCCGCGGGATCGAAGCGCAGGGGAACGCAGGCCTGCACCACGCCTTCGGGGCGCACCAGGGAGACATCCTTGAAGCTGTGGATGAGCAGATCCGCCTCCCGGGCCTCCAGGGCGTCCTCCAGCTCCTTGGTGAAGAAGCCGGTGCCCACCCGCTTGTCCAGGGGGCCCGCCAGCCAGGCATCACCTCCGGTGGTGAAGCGCTTCCAGGTGACCTCCACCCCGGCCCGGACCAGGAAGTCCACGAGGGCCTCGGCCTGGCGCACGGCCAGTTCCGATCCCCGGGTTCCGATGACGGCCTTCACAGGGCGTCCAGGGCCGAAGCGCCGCCCTGTCCCTGGGAGAGGGCGCGGAAGGCGAGGGTGCGGCCCCGCTTCAACAGGGCTTCCAGCGCTTCCCGCTGGCCTTCCTCCAGGTGTCCGAGCACGCTGCCGGGGCCGAGGGCTTCGGATTCCAGCAGGTCCCAGGCTTCCCGCAGGCGGTCCGTGGCGGTGCGGAAATGGTGCTTCTGGGCTCGGGCCTCCGCCCGCTTCCGCAGGCGCTGCACGGCGCCGAAGATGTGGGGTTCGGCCTCCTCCACCGCATCCCGGCGGGCCAGCTTGGCGGCTTCGGTCTCGGCCAGGAAGGCCTGGAGGTCCACGCGGTGCACCCAGGGCAGGCGTTCCAGGGCCGGTTCGCTGTCCGGGGGCAGGGCCAGATCGAGGATGCGCAGGTGGGGCCGGTCGATGCGCTCCCAGGCGGCCAGGGTGAAGAGCGGACGATGGCTGGCGGTGGCGGTGACGAGGGCGTCGAAATCCATGGGATCCCGCTGCAGGTCCGCCAGGGGCACCACGGGCAGGCCCAGGGCCTCGGCCTTGTGGGCGGTGCGGTTGGCCACGGAAACCTGGAAGCCCCGCTCCGGGAGCCGCTGGGCCAGGTACTGGGTCATGGGGCCCACGCCCACCAGCGCGATCTTGGCGCCGGGTTTCAGGGCCTGTTCCAGGTGCCGGAGGGAGGCGGTGGCCACGCTGGCGCTGCCGTCGGCCAGCCCGACCCGCACCCGCAGGCGCTGGGCCTCCCGCAGCAGATCCTCAATGACCGCCTGGGATTCGCTGTAGGCGGTGCCGGCCTCCCGGGCCTGATCGAGGGAGTGACGGAGCTGGTCGAGGATCTCGCGATCCCCCAGGTTGGCGCTCACCAGGCCCGTGGCCACCTCCATCAGATGCTTCCAGGCGGCCTCGCCCTCGATGCGCGTGACATCCGAAGCCAGGCCCAGGTGTTCGGGCTGGCCGCCCCAGAACATCCACATCACCCGCTGGCAGGTGGCCAGGTAGAGCAGTTCGCAGGCGCCGGTGATGCGGTACCAGCGGACCAGATGCTCGCCCAGGTGGGCCCGGACCACATGGCGCCCCACTACATCCAGGTCGTGGACAGGCGCGTGGAAGGTGAGGAGGACAGGATCCATCAGCGGCGGCATCCTCAACGGACCTTGAGGTCCATTTCTAGGGTATCTCCCATCATACGAGGGCTTGACCCGGGGGCCTAATCCTCGGCCTGAACCCCGAGGGTCTGGCCCCGCAGGTGGGCGGGCACCGGGCTGGCAGTGGAAGACACCGGCGGAGGGGCCGCCACGGTGGGCTTGGGGCGGGGCGCCGTGGCCGGGGCCTTGAAGATCTGGGCCATGGCCTCGGGGCTGGCGAAGACTTCCAGGCGATCCAGCTGCTCGGCGGTGGGGAAGCCCTCGTAGCGCACTCGGCGGGGCCCCCAGACCTCCACCGTGGTCCCATGGAGTTCGGGGATGCGGGGCAGGGTCTGGCGGAAGTAGACCCCCAAGGGGCGTCCATCCTTGGAAACGAACCCCACCGTGTCGCAATCGGGAAGGAGCGCCGGGCGCCCCTCGGCCCACAGGGCCATGGTGACGGTGCGGCCCTGGTTGGTGCGCAGCAGGGTGACCGGGCAGGGCGCGCCGAGCTCGGGATCCAGGTCGCCGTCCTGCACCCGATAGGCTTCCATCAGGTCCATCTGGCGCAGCTCCCGCTGGGGCTGGGCGATGGGATGGGGGTCCTGGAGGTTCGCAGGCAGCAGCTTGCCGTCCACGTAGGTGAAGATCACGGCCAATCCGCGGTCCTCGCACGGGGCGGCGAGAGCCTGCTGGATGGCTTCCACCAGCTTGGGCAGGAGCACCTGGGGCGCCACCAGCAGCCCGCCGGTGCGAGGGACCGCCAGGAAGAGGTTCTGGCCCGGGAACAGGTTCTTCCAGAGCTCCGGGAGCAGCAGTCGGGCCGTGCAGTTGCCATCGGGATAGGTGGCCCGGTAGATCCCGCTGGGCAGGCGCTCGAACGGATGGCCCTTGGAATCCTCCTGGAGAAGCTCCAGGGCCCGCTCCATCACCTCCGATTCGTGCACATCCCACAGCACGATCCATGGGGCCGGAATGGCCTGATCCCCCAGCCGGATGCGCTCGCTCAGGCCATCCATGGCCGGGCGGTAGAAGCGGCCTTCCCGTTCGGCCTTCCAGGCGGGAACCAGTTCGGGCCGGATCTCGTACTGGGCGTCGACCCATTCCGGCGGCATGGCCTGTCCGGCCCGGTGGAGTTCCGCAATGGCATCCGCCCAGCGAATCCGCTCATCCAGGCCCATGTGTTCGAAGCCGTAAAGGAAGGGTTCCAGGCCTGGCAGATCCAGGGGGATCTCCCGCTCCTGGAACAAGGCCTCCAGGCCCGGCAGAGGGGCCGCCGAGGGCCGATTGAAGAATTTGGTGAGAAAACCCATGGCTGCTGTGCCCCGCTGATCCAGCCTTCCATTGTGCCCGACGAGGGACAGAGACGCCTTACCCTGTTCAGGTATGGAACCCGTGGACCGTCTGAACCGCCCCCTCCGCGCCCTCCGGGTTTCGGTGACGGACCGCTGCAACTTCCGCTGTCCCTACTGCATGCCCCGGGAGCGGTTCGGCGACGACCACGCCTTCCTGGATCGCCAGGCCATCCTGAGCTTCGAGGAGATCGAGCGGCTGGTGCGCCTGTTCGTGGCGCTGGGGGTGCGGAAGGTGCGCCTCACGGGCGGAGAGCCTCTGCTGCGGCGGGACCTGCCTGAGCTGGTGCGCCGCCTGCGGGCGATCCCGGAGCTGCGGGACATTGCCCTCACCACCAACGGCGCGCTGCTGCCGGAGCTTGCCCGGCCCCTTCGTGTGGCGGGCCTGGACCGGGTGACGGTGAGCCTGGATGCCCTGGATCCCGATCGCTTCGCCGCCCTTTCGGACAGCCGCCTGCCGGTGGGCCGTGTGCTGGAGGGCATCGCCACCGCAGGGGCCGCGGGGTTCGGGCCCCTCAAACTCAACTGCGTACTGCAGCGGGGCGTGAACGAGGACGAGATCCTGCCTTTGGCGGCCTTCGCGCGGGCCCACGGCCACCTCCTGCGCTTCATCGAATACATGGATGTGGGTTCGGGTCAGGACTGGCGCATGGACCGCGTGGTGCCGGCCGAGGAGGTGGCCCGCCGTCTGTCCGAACACTGGCCCCTGGAGCGGGTGGATTCCGGCCATGCCGACTGCGTAGCCCAGCACTGGCGCTACCGCGATGGGGGCGGCGAAGTGGGCCTGATCGCCTCCGTCACGGCCCCCTTCTGCCAGGGCTGCGACCGGGCGCGGCTTTCGGCGGACGGCCACCTCTACGCCTGCCTCTTCGCCACGGAGGGGCTGGACCTGAAAGGCCTCCTGCGGGGCGGCGCCACGGATGCCACCCTGTCCGCCCTGCTGCGCTCCCGCTGGGCCCGCCGCGACGACCGCTACTCCGAGCTGCGCACGGAAGCCACGGCAAGGCAGCCCAAGGTGGAGATGTTCCGCCTGGGCGGGTGACGTACGCAGCGAGGCCCCGCGGGTGCGGGGCCTCGCGCTGCTGGAGCCGGGATCAGCCGATGGTGGCGACCATCACGGCCTTGATCGTGTGCATGCGGTTCTCGGCCTCGTCGAAGACCACGCTGTGGCGGCTGCGGAAGACCTCGTCGGTGACTTCGCGGATGTCGTAGCCCAGGGCTTTCTGCTCCTTGGCGAGCTTCGTTTCGAAGTCGTGGAAGGCGGGCAGGCAGTGCAGGAAGAGCACGTCCTTGTTGCCCGTGGCTTCGATCATCTCCATGGTGACCTTGTAGGGCGTCAGCAGGCGCACCCGCTCGGGGATCTGGTCCTCTTCACCCATGGAGGCCCACACGTCCGTGTAGAGCACGTCGGCATCCTTCACGGCGGTCTTCATGTCGTTGCAGACTTCGATGATGGCGCCGGTCTCCTTGGCCACTTCGCGGACCTGGGCCAGGATCTTCTCGTCGGGGTTCAGCTCCTTGGGGCCGAGGGCGACGAAGTGCATGCCGGTCTTGGCGGCGCCGTACATCAGGGCGTAGCTCATGTTGTTGCGGATGTCGCCGCAGAAGACGAGCTTCACCTTGTTCAGCGGCTTGGCGCAGTGCTCCTCGATGGTGAGGAAGTCCGCCAGGATCTGGGTGGGGTGATCGATGTCGGTGAGGCCGTTCCACACGGGCACGCCCGCGTGCTTGGCGAGATCCTCCACCACCTGCTGGCTGAAGCCGCGATATTCGATGCCGTCGTAGAAACGGCCCAGCACCTTGGCGCTGTCCTCGATGCTCTCCTTCTTGCCCACCTGGGAGGAGCCGCTGTCCAGGAAGGTCACGTGGGCGCCTTCCTCCGCAGCGCCCACTTCAAAGGCGCAGCGGGTGCGGGTGGAGGTCTTCTCGAAGAGCAGCACCACATTCTTGCCCTTGAGCAGGCTGCCGGTGAGGCCCATCCGCTTCTTGGCCTTCAGGTCGTGGCTGAGGTCAAGCAGGTAGCGGACTTCCGTGGGCGTGAAGTCCATGAGGGTGAGGAAACTGCGGCCCTTGAGGTTGACGGCCATGG